>DATCWW010000248.1:0-2175 GCA_036566145.1 Gemmatimonadales bacterium | reverse complement strand
GGATAGGGGACGACGCCGAACATGGCGCCGCCGTCGAGCCGCTGCCGGCCTCCCTCGAGCGTGTGGCAGCGGAAGCGGCCGACCGTGAAGCTGCGTGACAGCGTCACATCGCCTCCGGGCAGGAGTCTTCCCTGGGTGGCGTGGGCATGGCGAGGCGCCGGGCCCGTGCCCGTCGTCCCGTCCGGCGCGCCTCGATGGCCGCCAGGTCCTGCAGCGTGCGGGCCCCTTCCTGCCGCGCCAGCTCCAACAGGCGGTGCAACAGCTCGGCGGTGACGAGCGCGTCGCCCGCGGCGCGGTGGCGGCTGCGGTTCTCGAAGCCGAACCAGCGGGTCAGGCTGTCCAGCCCGCAGGAGCGTATGCCCCGCACCAGCCGGCGCGCCAGCCGCACGGTGCAGAGGCGGGGCCCGTCCAGCACCAGGTCCCGCGACCGCTGCAGCTCGGCGGTCACGAAATTCCAGTCGAAGCGGGCGTTGTGGGCGACGAAGATACGCCCCGAGAGCGCGGCCAGCACCTGGTCGGCCAGCTCGCCGAACACCGGGGCGTCGCGCACCATGTCATTGGTGATGTTGGTGATGGCGCAGATCGCCGGAGGGATTGGCCGGCCCGGGTTGATCAGCGTGTCGAGCACGACCTCCCGCCGCCCGCCCTGCACCACCACCACCGCGATCTCGGTGATCCGATCGCTCCCGATGGCGCGCATCCCCGTGGTCTCGACGTCCACCACCGCGAAGCTGCACTGGTCCAGGAGCGGCGAGCCCTGCGCCTCCGCCACCAGCCCCCACCGTCCGTCGGCGAGCTGCCGCACCCTGGGATCGGCGCCAAGCAGCGCGACCGCCACCCGCTCGCACACCAGGTCCGGTGCGCCCGGCAGTCCGATCACCTCGTGACACAGGATGGAGGCCAGCTCGGGTCCCTGACGGAGTCGCTGGTGAACCCGATCGACCAGCGTGCTGGACGGATGGGCCTGCGCGCCGATCACAGCGGCCGCCGCCGGAGCGGCAGGGTCATGCATCGCGGACCGCCCCCGCCCCGCGCCAGCTCACTGCCGTCCACCGTGATCACCGTCCGGTGTTTGGCTTCGCTCCAGTCGTCGAAGGCGAGGAAGTTCACCGCCGGCACCACCCGGAAGCCCGCGGCCTCGAGCTCGCACAGGGTGGCCTCGTTGCGGCGGTAGCTCACGATCGTGCCCGGCCGCACCGCGAGGAAGTTGCACGACGAGCTCCACTGCTCCCGCTCCTGCCGGGTCCGGTTGCCGCCGCCGGACGACACCGGCTCCAACGGCAGCCCCACCTCGCGCAACGCGGTGAAGAAGTTGGGTCGCTCGTTCACGCCCTGGACCCCTTTCCGGCGGTGCAGCACCGGGAGCCGCTCCGGCCCCACGAAGAACGGGGGATACACCACGCAGAGCTCGTGGTCCACCTGGGTGAAGATCATGTCGAGGTGAATCGCCGTGGGCGACTTGGGCATCACCACGACGATCACATCGGTCACCACTCCCTGGGTGAACACGGTGTCGCACAGCTGGTCCAGCGCCGCCGGCGAGGTCCGCTCGCTGAAACCGAGCACCAGGAGATCGGGCCGGAGATAGTGGACGTCCCCGCCCTCGAGCGTGTAGTTGCTCCGCCGCTCCTCCGAGCCGTCGTACAAGAGCCCGGCATTGGCCAGCTCGGGATGGAAGAGGAAGAGCGCCTTGATCAGCAGTTCCTCGGTCCACCGCACCCCGTAGCGCATCGAGCCGACCACCACGTGGCGTCCGACCACGATCCCGATGTCGCGGGGAAAGAAGAGATTCGGAAGCGGCGGAAAGGCGAATCCCTCCTCGTTGAGCGCCGTCGCCAGCGGGCCGCTCGGCTCCCGGGTGCCCTGGATCAGCATCTCGACGATCTGCTCGGCGGGCATGGTGCCCAGCTGGCGCGCCAGCTCGTCGTCGGGCACCACGTCCATCGTCTTGGTGATGAGGAACTGGCGCGCCTCGGGCTGCTGCAGAACGTCGGCGAGGAGCTCGCGCACCTGCAGCACCCGCCCGAACCGCCGGAGCACCGACACGAACTGGCGATGCTCCCGCTGGGCGATCTCCAGATCGATGATGTCGTCGTAGAGAAAGTCTTCCCGGTTCCCCGGCGTCACCGCTTCCAGCTCGGGACCAGGGGTGTGCACCAGCACGGATTCCAGGGG
>DATCWW010000221.1:0-2436 GCA_036566145.1 Gemmatimonadales bacterium | reverse complement strand
GCGCAGCTCGCGGCCGAGCGGGTGGTCCGCCCCGGCGCCGCATTCGAGGCCTGGCGCGACGCGGCGCAGGCGGTGGTCGCGCGGGGGGTCGCCCGGCTGGGCCTGACCGAAGGCGTGGATGCGACCTTCGACCCGCCCTGGGCCGATCAGTGCGCCGCGAAGCCGGTCGCCTGCACCCAGGCATTCCTCTATATGGCCCACGGCCTCGGCCACGGGATCGGGCTCGAGGTGCACGACCAGCCGCACCCCTGGGTCGGCGCCGGCACCTTCGCCGCAGGCGACGTCTTCACCATCGAGCCCGGGGTGTACGTGAGCCGGAAGCTCCTGGAGATCCTGCCGGACACGCCGAAGAACCGCGCCATGATCTCGAAAGTCCGGGACGCCGTCGCCCGGTACGACAACACCGGCGTGCGGATCGAGGACGACTACCTGGTCACGCCGGGCGGGGTCGAGTGGCTCTCGCGCGCCCCGCGGGAGATCGCCGAGGTCGAGTCGGGGATGGCACGGCGATGACCGGCCTCCTGGTCCTCTTCGTCACCGCCTTCGTGGACATGGTGGGGCTCACCATGATCGTGCCCCTGCTGCCCTACTATGCCACCGATTTCGGGGCCAGCGCGGGGATCGTGGGACTGCTGGTCTCCGCGTTCTCCATCGCCCAGCTCCTGGCCGCGCCGGTGTGGGGACGGTTCTCCGATCGCTACGGCCGTCGCCCGGCGATCCTGGCCGGACTGCTGATCACCGCCGCGGCGTACGTGCTGTTCGGCATCGCGGGCTCGGTCCCGGCGCTCTTTCTGGCCCGCACGGTTCAGGGCATCGGCGGCGGCACCATCGGCGTGGTGCAGGCCTACGTCGCCGACGTGGCCGAGCCGGCCCAGCGCACCAAGAGCCTGGGCTGGCTCTCGGCGATCACCAGCCTTGGCGCCGTCGCGGGGCCGGCCTTCGGGTCGCTCATGGTGAGCATCGGGGGTCAGCGGATGGTCGGCTACGGGGCGGCGCTGCTCGCGGTGCTGGTCGCCCTCTTCGCCTGGGGCTTCCTCCGGGAGTCGCGGCGGTTGCCGACGGCGGGCGCCGCCGCGGTCAGGACCGGGCGCGACGCGATCGCCTACGTGCTCTCGCGCCGTAGTGAGCCGGCGTCGCGCCTCATCTGGCTCTACGCCATCGCAATCGGGGCCTTCTACGGAACCATCCAGACGGTGCCGCTGCTGCTCCACGCCCGGCTCGACGTGACGGAGCAGACGGTCGGGTATTTCGTGATGTACCTGGGAGCGATGGGGGTGGTGGTGCGATCGGCGGTCCTGGGGCGGTTGGTGGATCGTCTGGGCGAGGCCCGGCTCACCCAACTCGGCATTCTCTGCCTTTCGGCCGGGCTCGTGCTCACCGGCGCCAGCCGGAGCCACCTCGCGCTCTTCGCCGGCTTCACCCTGATGCCGATCGGCACCGCGTTCATCTTCCCCTGTCTCACCGGGCTCCTGTCGCGCGCGGTCTCGAGCCGGGAGCGTGGGCTCTACATGGGCGTGCAGCACCTCTTCGGGGGCATGTCGCGGGTCGCCTTCCCCATCGGCGCGGGGTTGCTGATGGACCATTTCGACGTCGGGGTGCCCTTCTGGATCGCCGGCGCGCTGGTGCTCGTCGGATTGCCCCTCACCCGCGGCATCGGCGCCGAGGCTCCGGCGGCGGCCGCGCCCGCTCCGGGGTCGGTACGCGATCTCGCGACCGCAGACATCAGCGGCGAGATCACCGGCGAGTACCCGTCGCCCCGGACCTCCTGACGGCCGTCAGGCCGGCACGCCCTCGTCCACCCCCGCTTCCCGCAGGAAAAGTCCCCCACCGGCGTCGCGTCCGTCGCGGCGGCCCGCCCGGGTCAGCACCAGCCGGTCCCGCGCGCGGGTCATCCCCACGTAGAGCAGCCGCCGCGCCTCCCGGATCTCGGCCTCGTTCTGCTGCTCCAGCGCGGGGAAACCGGGAAGCTGGGCATCCTCCGCCCCGATGACGTAGACCCGGGAGAACTCCAGTCCCTTGGTCGAGTGGAGGGTGAGCAGGTTGACCCGCCGGTCGCTCACCGAGGAGCCGTCGCTCCGTGAGAGCGCGATCCGGCTGAGAAAGAGGTCGATGCTCTCGGCCAGATCGGTCGCCTCGCTCGCCGAGACCAGCGCCTGCAGCCGGGCGACCGACGAGGGGTAGCGCTGGGCCGCCGGCCGCGTGGTCCGGATCCGCTCCATGAGCCGCGCTCCGCCGAGGCGCTCGATCAGCTCCTCCACCGAGGGCGCGTCCACCGGATCGGGCAGCGCGTCGCGCTCTTCGGCGTATACCTCGAGGCAATCCCCGAAGCGCCCCAGGGCCGCGGGCAGGGTCAGCTCTCGCAGCAGCCGCTCCTCGGCGGTGGGCTCCGCGGGTGCGTCCAGCGCGAGGGCCAGCCCGAGCCAGCCGAGCAGGTGC
>DATCWW010000205.1:0-6218 GCA_036566145.1 Gemmatimonadales bacterium | reverse complement strand
CGGTTCCGGCCGCGCTGCCCGCAGGCCTTCGACAAGAGCGAGACGATGCCGCCGCTCCTTCCGCTCGACCCCGAGCACCGGATGCGCTGCTGGCTGGCGGAGACGGACCGCTCGTGACCTTGCTCCAGGTGCGGGACCTGGTCAAGCACTACCAGTCCGGCGGCCTCTTCCGCGCGTCGGGGCCGCCGGTGCGGGCGGTGGATGGAGTGTCGTTCGACCTGGCGCCGGGCGAGACGCTCGCGCTGGTGGGCGAGTCGGGGTGCGGCAAGTCGTCGGTCGGACGCACCATCCTGCGGTTGCAGGACCCGACCTCCGGGAGCGCCGTCTTCGAGGGCGTCGAGCTCTTCTCCCTCGACCGGGCCGCGCTCCGCCGCACCCGGCGACGGATGCAGATCATCTTCCAGGATCCTTACAGCTCCCTGAACCCGCGGATGACGGTAGGGAGCGCGGTCGCCGAGGGGATCGAGATCCATCGGCTGGCGCGCGGCGCCGAAGTCGGCCGGCGGGTGGCCGCGCTGCTGCAGGAAGTCGGGCTCGACCCCGGCTACGCCGATCGGTACCCGCACGAGTTTTCCGGCGGTCAGCGCCAGCGCATCGGGATCGCGCGCGCCCTCGCGGTGGAGCCGGCCTTCATCGTGTGCGACGAGCCGGTCTCCGCGCTCGACGTCTCGGTGCAGGCCCAGGTGCTCAACCTGCTGGCCGACCTGCAGCGCGACCGGGGACTGTCGTACCTCTTCATCGCTCACGATCTGGCCGTGGTGCGCCAGCTCGCCCATCGGATCGCCGTCATGTACCTCGGCCGCATCGTCGAGGAAGGCACGGCCGAATCGGTGCTCAGGCGACCCCGCCACCCCTACACCGTTGCCCTGCTCTCCGCGGTGCCGGAGCCCGATCCGGGGCGCCGCCGCAGCCGCATCGTCCTCACCGGCGATGTGCCCAGCCCGAGCGCACCCCCGCCGGGCTGTCCGTTCCACCCGCGGTGCTGGCATCCCAGCCGCAACGAGCGCTGCAGCCGCGAGCGCCCCACGCTCCGGACGGTCGGCGGGACCAGCACAGCCTGCCACTATGCCGAGGCGACACCTCTTCCTGAGGGCGTCGGGGAGCCCGGAGGGACGAGCACCCCATCCATCGCGTGAGGCCGCTCACCGCTCCTCCCGAGGGCCTAGGCCATGTTGCCCATGGACACTCAGCAGCGGAGGACGCGATGGCAGACAACAAGGACCTGGCCACCGAAGGCGCGGCGGACGAGCTCGAAGGAACCGCCGACGTCATCAAGGGCCGGGTACGGAACGCCGTTGGCGGCGCGACCGGCAAGACCGGCGAGCAGCTCAAGGGCAAAGCCGAGGAGCTCGGCGGCAAGGCCAAGCAGGCGATCGGCAAGATGAAGCAGCGCAGCGACCCGGAGCCGGGAGTGGACGGCGCCTAGGTCAGGGCCAGCGGCATCAGACCAAGGGAACGAGATGTCGGGCATCAGTGGCTGGCTGCTGGTGCCCTTTTCGCGTCTGCAGGTGTGAGAAACGTAAGTTATTTCTTCACAATCTAATACACCACATTACCTCATCTAGTTTGTCATATCTGGATCCGGGAGAATGAGCACTGCTTCGCCTGGGAGACTGCGCGCTCCCAGATTTCGGCCCCCACACTCTCGCCTTCACCTCCGAGGCCCCATGCCACGGCAACAGATCTCCAGCGGCGCGCCCTGGGAACCGGTCGTCGGCTACTCCCGCGCCGTTCGGGTCGGCAATCTGATCTTCGTCTCCGGCACCACCGCGACCGGTCCCGACGGGAAACTCGTCGGCGGTGATGACGCGTACGCCCAGACCAGGCAGACGCTCCGTAACATCGAGCAGGCGCTCGAGCGCGCCGGCGCTGCGCTGGCCGACGTGGTGCGGACCCGGATGTTCGTGACCGATATCAGCCGGTGGGAGCAGATCGGGCGGGCCCATGGAGAGGTGTTCGGCGCGATCCGCCCGGCCACCTCGATGGTCGAAGTGCGGCGGCTGATCGCGCCCGAGATGCTGGTGGAGATCGAGGCGGACGCGGTCGTGGGCTGACCGCGCGGGCGTCAGGCGCTGGCGCGGATCGAGTTGTCCTTCGGTCCCTTGCGGCCGTGGCTGTCGGGGAAGCTCTCCCGCACCTCGGTGATCTCCTTCTCCGAGCGGAGGAAGGCCTCCACGCAGGCGGGATCGAAGTGGGAGCCGGCGTGCTGCTGCAGGTACGCCACCGCGAGGCCCAGCGGCCACTCGGTCTTGTAGGGCCGCTCCGAGGTCAGCGCGTCGAAGCTGTCGGCTACGGCCACGATCCGCCCGGCGAGCGGAATGGCGGTCCCCGCCCGTCCGTCCGGATACCCTGACCCATCCAGCCGCTCGTGGTGGGTCAGCGCCACCTCGGAGGCGAGCTGCAGCACCGTCGAGGCGCTCCCGGCCAGAATCCGGTGTCCGATGACGGTATGCTGTTTCATGATTCCGAATTCGATGTCGTCGAGCGCGCTCGGCTTGAGCAGGATGTAGTCGGGCACCCCGATCTTCCCCACGTCGTGCATCGGGGCCGCACGGAAGATGGCATCCTGCTCGCTCTGGATGAGGCCGAGATTCCGGGCCATGATGCGCGCATACCAGGCGACCCGGACGATATGGGCCCCGGTTTCCCAGTCCCGGTATTCCGTGGCCCGGGCCAGCCGGACGATCGCCTCGTGCTCCCGGGTGGTGATCTCGACGGTCGCCTTCCGCACCTCCTCCTCCAGTGACGCCGCGTAGCGGGCCAGGCTCTGGGTGCTCCGGCGGAGCGCCAGCATGTTGCGGATCCGCGCCCCGACCTCGACCGGGTCCAGCGGCTTCGACAGGTAGTCGTTGGCGCCGAGCAGCACCGCCTCCCGCCGCACGTCGCGATCCTGCACCGTGGTGATCATCAGCAGGGGCACGTCGCGGTAGCGCAGGTCGGCCCGGAGCCCGCGGATCAGCTCGGTCCCGCTCAGGCCGGGCATCTGCTGGTCGGTGATCACCAGGTCGGCCGGATGGAGCTTGCACCACGCCATCGCCTCCAGCGGATCGCGGAAGGTGATCACGTCGGTGCCCTCCATCCCGGTCACCAGAGCGGAGAGCAGGCTCAGCGCGACCGGATCGTCGTCCACCAGCAGGACGGTCGAGGTGGGGGGAAGGGGGGAAACTGCCATCGGGTTCCTCGGCTCTCAGACGGTGGCGGTGAAGGTCCTGACCTGCTGGTACGATTGCTCCAGGTGACGGTACAGCTCTTCGATCGCGTCCCACTCGCCCGAGCGGGACCGGTCTTCCAGCCGGCCGACCACGTCGGCCATGCCGGACGCGCCGATGCTCCCGCAGGAGCCGCGCAGGGTATGCGCCACCCGGGCGACCGCCGCGGCGTCGCGGCGCTGGATCGCGCCGCCGACATCGGCCACCAGCGGCCCGGTGGCCTGATGGAACAGCTCCAGGTAGCGCCGGATCGTCGCCGGCTCATGGCCCACGATGGACTGCAGGTGCGATAGATCGAGTGCCGCTCCGCTATCCGCCGGCACGTCGTCCGACCTCGGCTCCGGCACAGCGGCGCCGAGCCACTGGTCGAGCACTTCCTGCAGCCGGCGGCGGTCGATCGGCTTGGTCAGGTAGTCGTCCATGCCGGCGGCGAGGCAGCGGTCCCGCTCGCCCTGCATCGCGCTGGCGGTCATCGCCACGATGGGGATCCGGGGGCCTCCGTTCTGCCGCCGACGGATCTCGGTCGCGGCGGCGTAGCCGTCCAGCTCCGGCATCTGGCAGTCCATCAGCACGAGGTCGTAGCCGCCGCGGGCCACAGCGCTCACCGCCTCGCGTCCATCCACCACCACCTCGACCCGGTAGCCGAATTTCTCCAGCACCGCGACGGCGAGCTTCTGGTTCACCTCGTTGTCCTCCGCCAGCAGGATCCTGGCCCGCCGCGCCGAGCGGGACTCCGCCAGCGTATGCCGGGTGATGAGCGGGTGCGCGCCCGCCTGCTCCGGCACCCCGAGCAGCGTGACCAGGCAGTCGTGCAGAGGGGACTGCCGCACCGGCTTGCTCAGGAACGCGTCGAACCCCGCCGTGCTCGCCTCCGTGGCCTCGCCACGGAGCCCGTTGCCGGAGAGGAGCACCAGCCGGGTGCCGGCGATGGCGGGCTCGCTCCGGATGATCCGGGCCAGGCCCAGGGCGTCCACCCGCGGGCTCTGCCGATCCACCAGGGCCACGGCCCTGCCCAGGCCCTCCGTCGCCCACCGCCGGAGAATCGCGAGGGCCTCGTCCGCGCTGCCGGTGCTTGCCACGGTCACCTGCCAGCGCTCGAGGGTGGCTTGCAGGGCCGCGCGGGCGGAGGCGTGCCCCTCCAGCAGCAGGACGGGCAGGCCCGCCAGCGCCGGCGGCACCAGGGGTGTGTCCGCGACCGCCACCGCGCTCCGCGCGAACCGCACGGTGAACCAGAACGTGCTCCCGTGCCCGGGGCGACTCTCGACCCCGATCTGCCCGCCCATCAGGCCCGCGAGTTGGCGGCAGATCGCCAATCCCAAGCCCGTTCCCCCGAACCGCCGCGTGGTGGAGCTGTCGGCCTGGCTGAACGCCTGGAACAGCCCGCGCTGGACCTCCGGCGCGATGCCGATGCCGCTGTCCACCACCTCGAACCGCACCATCACGTGGGTCGCGTCCTCGCTCGCGAGCTGGGCTCGCAGCACCACCTCGCCCTGCTCGGTGAACTTGATCGCGTTGCCGGCGAGGTTGAGCAGGACCTGGCGCAGCCGACCCGGGTCGCCCCGCACGGTCGAAGGGACGCCGGGCCGGACCAGGGTCGCCCACTCCAGCCCCTTGGTGCTGGCGCGCTCGCCCAGCAGGCCGGTCACGTCGTCGAGCGTGTTGCGCAGGTCGAAGTCGATGTTCTCCAGCTCCAGCCGTCCCGCTTCCACCTTGGAGAAGTCCAGAATGTCGTTCAGGATCTGGAGCAACGCCTCGGCGGAGCGCCGGGCCGTCTCCGCGCGATCGCGCTGCTCGGCGTTGAGCTCGGTGTCGAGCAGCAGCTCCAGCATCCCGATGACGCCGGTCATCGGCGTGCGGATCTCGTGACTCATGTTCGCCAGGAACTCGCTCTTGAGCCTGGCCGAGCGGACCGCGGCGTCCCGGGCGCGGGCCAGCTCCGCCGAGGCGAGCCGCTGGTCGGTCACGTCGGAGCAGATGCCGGCGTAGCCCGCGAAGCTTCCGTCCGCGTCGTGCCGTGGCGCCGCGGTCTCCTGGATCCAGCGATACTCCCCGTCGGCCCGCCGCAGGCGATAGTCCACCGTGTACGGTCGGCCCACCGACGTCGCCCCCTGTCGCACCTCGCGGAAGCGGAAGTGATCGTCCCCATGAATGTGGGCATCCCGGCCGGCCGCGACTTCCTCCTCCAGCGTCGCGCCCCGGAAGGCGAGCCAGCCCGCGTTGAGGTACTCGATCCCACGCTCCGGATTCTCCATCCACATCATCACCGGGGCCGCGTCGGCCAGGGTGCGGAATCGCGCCTCGCTCTCCCGGATCGCGGTTTCCGCGCGCTCGCGGGTCTCGACCTCGGCCCGAGCCAGTCGGACTACGATCAGCGAGATCACGATGGCGGCCATGACGATCCCGATCAGGGCGATGACCGCGAGCCGAACCTGGGCCAGTGTCTTCTGCCAGTCGGCCGCGTCGTAGTCCACGCCCAGCACCGCCTCCACCCGCCCGGTCGCGTCCCGTAGCGGCAGGTACGCGGTCACCCAGGTACCCGCCCGATCGCTCTTGGGGACTTCGTCGAACGAGGCCCGCCCGGCGAAGGCCTGTCGCAGCTCGGGGCCGACTTCGCTTTCGTATTCCCGACCCAGCGCGACGGTCCCCGGCCGGTCACTGCTCCGGCGGTCGCCCTCGCCCTGGTCCGACTCGACGTCCACCAGATGCACGATCCGTCCGTTGGGGAGCGTGCGCAGGGTGTACATCGCGTGAATCAGCGGGTTGGCGGCTACCCAGGACCGCTGGAGACCCAGGAGCGCGCGGTACAGCGAATCGGACCCGGTGGCGTCCAGTCGGAGTGCCGCATGCCCGCCGCGCTCGAGAGCGGCGGCGTAGGTCGGCGCCGCACCCTCCAGCATCCCGCGCAGTCTGGTCCGTCCGGCTTCGCCGGCCCATTCGGCCAGCACACCGCCCGTGAGCAGGCAGAGCACCAGCAGCCGCCAGGCCGACCAGGGCAGGGCAATCCCTCGG
>DATCWW010000175.1:0-15174 GCA_036566145.1 Gemmatimonadales bacterium | reverse complement strand
GCCCGGTGCCCGGCGCCGAGTGCGCGTCGGGACCGCGCTCTTCCTCGGCGGCTGGGGGCTGCTCGCGCTGCTGCTGGCCCCGCCGGCGAGCTCGCTCGCCGGGCAGGACCCCTATACGCTGACTCTGCTGATCCCGGCCTTCGCCGCAGGCGGCATCGGGCTCGCGCTGGCGCTGATCGGAGTCTCCCCCGCCCTGCGGCGCTCGCTCGACGAGGCGTCGCTGCCGGCGCTGGTGGGGATACAGATCTATAGAGTGCTGGGTCTGGAGTTCGTGATCCTCACCGGGCTGGGCCAGCTCCCCGCGCGCTTCGGCCTGCCCGCAGGCTGGGGAGACGTGGCGATCGGCCTGGCGGCCCCGGTGGTGGCCCTGGCGCTCGTTCGCGGCACCCGCCACGCGCGGACACTGGGCATCGGCTGGAACGTCCTGGGCCTGCTGGACCTCGTCGTCGCGGTCGGCATGGGGACCGGCCTGCTCCCGCTGCTCACCGGCGAGCGCCTCCCGGCCGCCGCCGCGATGGGAGTCTACCCGCTCATCCTGGTCCCGACCTTCGCGGTGCCCGTCGCGGTACTGCTCCACCTGGTCGCGCTCCGCCGGCTGCGTCGGTCACCCCGCCCGGTCGCCGGCGCCGCACCGGACCTGGCACTCACATAACCACACACATTTCATCTGCGTCTCGAAGGAGGCGAGGGCGCTTGCGCTCGGGACTCTCGGCCACTGGCCTATGCGGGCAAGCGCATCTGTTTCCGCAGACTCCGGTCGAATGCCGCCTCGGGAACGAAGCGCCGAAGCAGACTGACCTGGCGAGCCGCCCGGCCCGCGGCGTAGCGGCGGCGAGGGTTGGCCTCGGTAGCAGCCTTTACGACAGCGCTCGCGACCACCTCCGGTGTGTCGGCAGTCTTCATCCCGTCCCGCAGGACTCCCTCCGCGACGGCTCGTGCCGACTGATAGGCGTCGAGCTGCTGGTCCGCCCGGTAGACATTGCCCTCGAACGCAGTTCGCGTGTAGGCGGGCTCGACCAGCACCACTCTGATACCCGAGCCTCTGATCTCATGGTCCAGGGACTCGGAATAGCCTTCCACGGCGTGCTTGCTGGCGGCGTAGAGGGCCATGAACGGCGCGGGGATCAGGCCCATGACCGAGCTGAGGTTGACGATCCGTCCCGTACCCTGCCGACGCATGGTCGGAAGTACCGCCTTGGTCAGGCGGATCAGGCCGAACAGGTTGACGTCGAAGAGGGATTTCGCCTGTTCCAGCGATGATTCCTCTGCCCCCGCAACCAACCCCACGCCCGCATTGTTGACCAGGAGATCGATGCGGCCGGCCTTTGACAGCACCTCGGCGACCGCGGACTCTACCGAGTCATCGGTCCTCACGTCGCAGGCCAGGTACTCGATACCCGGCGACTTGGTCGCCGGAGGCCGGCGATAGGTGCCGAACACCCGGTAGCCGGCCGCGTGCAGCGCCCGCGCACTCGCCTCCCCGATCCCTCCCGACGCGCCTGTCACGATCGCCACGGGCCGGTTGGTTTGCTTCTCATTGCCTGACATTGCCGTGCTCGCTTTCCATTGAGGTCAACTGCCCTGTCCAGCCATGACGATCATCATATCTCTGGGCACACTCAACCCAGGCACCGATGTTGGGAATCAGCTTGCTGGAATGAGGTGGTTCAGCGCGGCCTCGCGCAGCGCGTGGGAGAGCTTGGGGTCATCCACGGCGCGGGCCAGCACCAGGGCGCCGAGTGCCGTGGCCACGGTGACGAGCACCCGCTCGTGCGCGCCCGGCTCACCCCAGTCGGGCGACTGACGGGCGACCAGGTCGATCATCTCTTTGATCCTGCGGGTGGCAGCCCGTCGAACCTTTGGTGCCTGGCGCGGCATTTCGGAGCCCAGCGCGGCAATGGCACACCCCGTCTCGGGGGCGTCCACATGCTCCTTCGAGAGATAGGCGCGGAGAACGGCCTCGAGGCCCTTTTCGGGCGGTGCCGCCGCGGCTACCCGCGCCAGCACGGCCATGCCGTCGGCGCCCGCCCGATCGGCCGCCTCGGCGAGCATCGCCTCGCGCGATTCGAAGTGAGCGTAGAAGCCGCCATGCGTGAGGCCGGCCTCCTTCATGATCTCCGCCACGCCGCTACCGTCGTAGCCGCTACGCCGGATGGCGCGAGCCGCCGTCTCCACGATGCGGTCGTGGGTGGCTTCCTTGCGACTGGGCTTGGGGCCCGAGGTGGCGGCGCTCATATGATAACCATCATACATACCCGGCCGGTCGCCCGCAAGGGGCGGAAGCGGACCACCGCCTGTTCGTCAAAACGCGCGTTGGAGGCGCTCGATCTGGCGGCCGTGATGGCCCAGGTGGGCGTCGAGAAAGGTGAGGGTCTGAGCCGGAGTGAGCTTACCGATGATGGGGTGCTTCATCATCGGGCGGATCAGGTCGGTGCGGTCGAAGGATTCCAGGGCGGTGCGGTGGCCGGCGCGAGCGCGGTCCCACCGCGCCCACAACTCGGTGAGGGTGACATCGCCCCGCGGGAGGATCGCGCGGGAGGGCGCCTGGAGCTTTCCCCCGCACCGGAGATAAAGCCGCAGCGCCGACAGCCGAAGGCCACCTTGCAGCCTCGCGGCGAACGGGAGCGGGCCCGGGCGGGTGGCGAGCGCGCGGAGCACCATCTCCTCGATGATGATCAGATGCTCGACGACGTCGAGCACGTGCCACCGCTCCGGCGACGTGCGGGTGACGAGCTGCTCGGGGCTGAGCGGTGCGATCCGAGCGAGCAAGGCCGCTCGGTGGCGCTCCATGCGGTTCAGCCGACGGCCCAGCGTGGGAAGCATGCTTGTTCCTGCGCCTCTGTCATCCCCGAGTGCAGCGTGGGATCTGCTCAGGGCAGTACCGGGAGCGCGGGAGGAGATCCCTCGCTGCACTCGGGATCACACCAAGGACAACCCACCCTGCGCCCCTGCGCCCCTGCGTCCCTGCGTCCATCAGAACACCACCGCCATCAGGCTCGACGCGAGCAGCAACAACACCACGCTGGTGAGCACCATGTAGGTCCGGTCCTTGAGCACCACGAAGGCCGCCAGGGAGCCGGCGACCCGGAGCACCGGCGTCGCCACCAGCACCAGGAGGCCGAGCTGGATCAGGCCTCGGCCGTCGCCGCGGAAGGCGGAGCGGATGATGCCGGCGACGTTGCTCAGCTCGGCGGGCTCGCCGGTGAAGTGGCTGTACTGCGGCGTCGCGCGGCCGTGGTGGAGCAGGAAGACGATCCCGCCGGCGAGCACCAGCAGCGTGGACAGGAGGACGCCGGCCTGGAGCAGCCGGGCGAGGAGGCGGTCGATCGCATCGTCGTCCCAGACCGGCCGAGGCGGCGGGAGCGGCTCAGACCCGTCCATGGAAGCCATTGATGATCATCTCGACGCCGAGCACGCCGACCACGATGGCGAAGATCACCCGGAGCAGCGCGCTGCGGGTGGTGGCGAGCACCCGGGCGCCCAGGGTGGCGCCGGCGAGGACGCCGAGGACCACGGGCATCGCGAGCCCCGGATCCACGTAGCCGCGGGCCAGGTAGATCCCGGCGCTCGCCGCGGCGGTGACGCCGATCATGAAGTTGCTCGTGGTGGTGGAGACCTTGAACGGGAGGCACATCGCCTGGTCCATCGCCAGCACCTTGAGCGCGCCGGAGCCGATGCCGAGCATTCCGCTCAGCGCCCCGGCGCCGGCCATGATCCCGAAGCCGAGCGGCACCCGCTGCACGTGGTAGTGCTTCTCACCCTGGAGACTGGGATAGGTGCCGTCGAGGCGCAGCCGGGTGGCGAGCGGGTCGGGGCTCTCGACCACGCGCTCGGGCCGGGGCTGGGCCGCGAACCACGCGGAGCCGAGCAGCACGAGGCCGAAGACCACCGCCAGCGCCGACGGTGCGATCCAGCCGGCAAGCGTCGCGCCGAACAGGGCGCCGATGGTGGTCGCCACCTCGAGCAGCATGCCGAGGCGGACGTTGGTGTAGCCCTCGCGCACGTAGGCCACCGCGGCGCCCGACGAGGTGGCGATGACCGACACCAGCGACGCGCCTACCGCGTAGCGGAAGTCGATCCCGAAGACGAGGGTGAGAAGCGGAACGATCACCACCCCGCCGCCGAGTCCGGTGAGCGCGCCGAGCAGTCCGGCCAGGAAGGCGCCCGCGGCGATCAGGACGGTAACCTCCAGGGTGGTCACCGCGCGGCCGCGATCCAGGCCACGATGACCACCAGCCAGATCGCGGCGTACAGCGCGATGAACGGCTGCCGCTTCCGCAGCATGTCGGGATAGAGCACCGGCATCCCGGCGAACTTGCCGCGCGGCTTGCTGGGGAAGAAGAAGGTCTTGTAGGTCTCCGTGGTCGCGATGGTGAAGCCGAGCGCCGCGAGCGCGTTCAGCACCAGGTCGTCGGTGAGCCGGGAGAGGAGCACCGCGTACACGGTGGCGATGAACGGGCTGCGGAAGAACTTGAGGGTCTGGAATCCCTCCTTGGGCGCGTCCTTCCAGGCTCCGCCGAAGGCGCTGATCCAGCCGCCCAGGCCGCCGATGGCGAGCACCGTGCCGAGGGGAGTCGGGTCGGGCGAGGCGCGCTCGACCGCGATCACCAGGATGAGGATGCCCAGGCAGGCCGCCACGTACCCGGCGCCGGCGAGGAGCCGCGCGCTCCGGCTCCGGACCACCTGGCCGAAGACCGAGAACTGCATCGGGATGAAGTACTTCGACTGGTCCTCCTCGCGGAGGAAGGTCTTGTAGATCTCGGCCAGCGCGCGCTCCACCGCGTAGGTGGAGCCGAACAGCACCACCAGGTCGGCGGCCCGCCGCGGATCGAGTCCCCAGGCGCCCGCGATCACCACCGCGATCACCGCCGCGAGCACGATGCTCCGGGCGTACTTCCGCCCCGAGAAGCCTTCGTGGGGCGCGTCCTTGTACATCCCCCACGTGGCGGTGTGGATGCCGGCGATCAGTCCGACAGCGGCGGCGAGCAACGGGATCATCCTTGGGGGTCTCCGGTGTGGAATTGGGGTTCGGTGTACACGGCAGAACAGCTGAATGTGGGGGTGGGCGCCCTGTCATCCCGAGCGAAGCGAGGGATCTGGTGTGGAACGGATCGGATCATTCCCACGCTAGATCCCTCGCTCCGCTCGGGATGACAACGACTCCGCTCCGGATGACAACGGCTCCGCTCGGGATGACAACGGAGCCGAGGCCGCGGTGGCGTAGGCCTGCTCCACGATCTCGAGGCCCCGTTGCGCCCGCGCGGTCGTCATGACCGGCTCGCGGCCGGTCCGGATCACATCGAGAAAGTCGGTCCACATCGCGCTGTTGCCGGTGAGGTCGCGGAAGCCGGGGAAGCTGAGGCGCCGGCGCTTGCCGGTCACCTGCAGGAAGATCCCGTTCGACTCGAAGGCCGCGGCCCCCTCGGTACCGTAGACCCGCGAGATGCGCAGCCCCTGGAGTGGCGACGGCACCTCCCACGAGTGGATCAGCGTCCCGACGCCGCCGTTGGTGTAGCGCACGACGACCAGCATGCTGCGCTCGAGACTCTGCGCCGGCCCGGGCCGGTAGCCCTGCACCGAGGCGACCTCGAGGCCCACGTTGGCCAGCAGGTCCACCCAGTGCACCCCGCCCTCGAACAGCGCGCCGCCGCCCGCGACCGCCGGGTCGTCACGCCAGCCGTGGCTCCGCTGCTGCTTGACCGCGACCAGACTCAGGAATCGCACGTCGCCCAGGGCGCCGGACGTGATCGCGTCCCGGAGCGCGCGGGCGATCGGCTTGTAGCAGTAGTTCTCCGCCACCATCACCCGGCGGCCGGTGTGGGCCTCGACCAGGCGCACCCGGTCGAAGTCCACCGCCTTGAGGAAGGCCGGCTTCTCCACCACCACGTGCTTGTTGGCGTCGAGCGCCTCGAGCGTGAGCGCGCGATGGGTGTCGGGCGTCGTCGCCACCACCACCGCGTCCACCCGCGAATCGGCCAGCGCCTCGGCGTAGGAGCCGAAGGCGCCGGCGCCGCGGAGATCGCGCCGGTACTGCTCGGCGGTCGCGGGGGTGCGGCTGGCATAGAACCGCCCGACCGAGGGCGCGAGCTTGCGGAGCACGCCGGTGTGGGTGCGGGTCGCGCGGCCGCAGCCGAGGAAGGCGATGTTAATGCGCGGCTCCGGCGTGAGTCGCGCGGGCGGCGGGCGCGCGGGCCAGCAGCCGCTCCGCCGCGCGCAGCGCGTTGGCGGCGATGGTCAGGCTGGGATTCACCGACGCCGAGGTGGGGAACACGCTGGCGTCGGTGACGGTGAGATTCTCCACCCCGCGGAACCGGCCGTCCGGATCGAGGACGCTGGTCCTGGCATCCGTCCCCATCCGCACCGTCCCCACCCCATGGCTGAAGGTGTGGATCTTGTGCCGGTACCAGGCGAACGCGCCGGCCTTCCGGAGCACCCGGCGCGCGGTGCGGGTGAGAATCTCGCCGGCGGCGAGGTCGCGCGCGCTGTGGCGGAACTGGATCCGGAGCCGGGGCAGCCCCCACCGGTCCGGCGGCGACTCGCGATCGAGCAGCACCCGGTTCTCGTAGCGCGGCTGGTCCTCCGCCATCACGAGCAGCCCGGTGAGGTTCCGCACCAGCGGCGCCAGGACCGGCGCGAGCAGCTTCGGCATCTCCGCCTTCACCAGCGCCACGGGAGGCGTGGGGAGCTGCTGGATCGCCCCGATGGGGCCGGTAAAGTTGTCATCCCGAGCGAAGCGAGGGATCTGGCCCGGAGTTCGATCGAAATCCGAATCAGGTCCTTCAATCGCTGACGCTCCCTCAGGATGACGGCCAGGCACCCCTGCGCCCCTGCGCCCCCGCGCCCCTGCGCCCCCGAAATACAGATCATGTATCCCCAGCTGCTTGTGAAACCGGCCTTCCTTGTCCGGCGGGGTCGGAAAGATCCCGAAGATGATCTCGTTGAAGTGGCGCATCAGGTAGCGGCCGACGAGATCCCCCGCGGGATTGAGCCGCTCGAGCCCGGAGGCGAGCAGCAGATGCGGGGTCGCTACCGCACCCGCGGCCAGCACCACGTCGCGGGCGCGGTACACCACGGGCGCGCCGCCCGCGAGCGGAACCGCCTCGACCCCGGTGATCCGGCGGCCGTCGTGCAGCAGCCGGGTGACCACCGTCTCCGGCTCCAGCCGGAGCCCGCGCCGCAGCAGCGGCTGGAGCACCGTGGTGGCGAGATCGTTCTTGGCGCCGAGGGCGCAGGCGAACCCGTCACAGGTGCTGCAGGCGATGCACGCCGAGCGGCCGGGCGAGGCCTGGTGGTTGATGGCGAGGGGTAGGCGGAAGGGGTTGAGCCCCAGCGCGCGCGCCGCCGCCTCGATCCGCCGGCTCACCGGGGCCAGCTCGGCCGGCGGGAAGGGATACGGCGCGCTGCGAGGCGGCGCGGTCGGATCGCCCGCGTCGGTCCCCGCCACGCCGATGATCCGCTCGGCCCTCAGGTAGTACGGCTCGAGGTCGTGGTAGCGGAAGGGCCACGCGGCGCCGGACTCGCCGATGATGCCGGGGTCGGGCTCGAAGTCGCGCTCGCGGAACCGGAGGGACACGCCGCCGTAGAACACCGACGGCCCGCCGACGCAATGGTAGGCGCCGAGGGCGCGGGGGCCCGCGGGCTCGGCGATGTAGGGCGCCTCGAGGGAGTAGTGCTCGGTGAGCTGGCCGACCCCTTCCGGGGTCCAGTTCTCCGGCCCGCGCGCGACCCAGCGGCCGCGCTCCAGCATGAGCACCCGCCACCCGGCCTCCACGAGCACCTTGGCGGCCAGGGCGCCGCCAAAGCCGCTTCCCACCACGATGGCGTCGAAATTCATGACCCCGAACTTAGTCGCTCACGGGCGGTTCGGGAGCGTCGCTACCCGTTGATCGTCTTCATGCCGCCGGGCGCGTACCGCTCCCCCGCGGCGACCCCCTTCGGCGCCACCTCGTCGATCTCCTCCAGGTCGGCCGGGGTGATCTCGACGTCCAGGGCGGCCAGGTTCTCGTCGAGGTACTTCCGCCGCTTGGTGCCGAAGAGAGGCACGATATCCTCGCCCTGCGCCGCGACCCACGCCAGCGCGAGCTGGCTCGGGCTGCACTTCTTCCGCCGGGCGATCTCCTCCACCCGCGCGACCAGGTCGAGGTTCTTCTGGAAGTTCTCGCCCTGGAACCGGGGATGGTTGCGGCGGTAGTCGTCCGGCTCGAAGTCCTCGACGCTGCGGTAGCGTCCGGTGAGAAACCCGCGGCCGAGCGGGCTGTAGGCCACGAAGCCGATCCCCAGCTCGCGGCAGGTGGGGAGCACCTCGTCCTCGGCATCGCGGGTCCAGAGGGAGTACTCGGTCTGGAGCGCGGTGATGGGGTGCTCCCGGGCGGCCCGGCGGATGGTCTGGGGCGAGGCCTCCGACAACCCGAGGTGCCGCACCTTCCCCGCCCTGACCAGGTCGGCCATCGCGCCGACCGTCTCCTCGATCGGCACGTCGCGGTCCACCCGGTGCTGGTAATAGAGATCGATGTGATCCACGCCGAGGCGCTCCAGCGAGGCATCGCAGGACCGCTTCACGTAGTCGGGCCGGCCGTTCACGCCGAGCCAGGCGCCGTCCTGGCCCCGCACGTTGCCGAACTTCGTGGCGAGCACGACCCCGTCGCGCCGGCCCTCGAGGGCGCGGCCGACCAGGCGCTCGTTGGTGAAGGGCCCGTAGACGTCGGCAGTGTCGAGGAAATCGATGCCGAGATCGAGGGCGCGGTGGATGGTGGCGATCGACTCCTCGTCGTCGCGGCCGCCGTAGAATTCCGACATCCCCATGCATCCCAGCCCGAGGGCGGAAACGGTGAGGCGGTCGGGACCGAGGGGGCGGGATTGGGTCAGGGGCATGTGGGGGCTCCGGTTGGAGGGCGCAGGCGCAGGGACGCAGAGGCGCAGGGGCGCAGGGGCGCAGGGACGCAGCGTCCACAGGCCGCACGTCACTTGATCGCCTACGCTCAACCTAAGGGTGTTGCATAGGATTCCTGCGCCCTGCGACCCTGCGACCCTGCGACCCTGCGCCCCTGCGCCTGCGCCCCTGCGCCCTGCGCCCCTGCGCCCCTGCGCCCCTGCGTCCCTGCGCCTATCCCCCCCAACCGCTATTTTCAACCCATGGCGTCATTCCAACGGATCTGCGTCTTCTGCGGCACCAATGCCGGCTCCCGCCCCGAATACGGGGCGGCGGCCCGGGAGTTGGGCAAGCTGCTGGCCGAGGAGGATATCGAGCTGGTCTACGGCGGGGCCAGCGTGGGGATCATGGGCGAGCTGGCGGACGCGGTGCACGAGCACGGCGGCCACGTCACCGGCATCATCCCCCAGCAGCTGGTGAAGAAGGAGGCCGCCCACACCGGGATCCCCGACCTCATCGTCGTCGCCTCCATGCACCAGCGGAAGTCGCAGATGGCCGACATGTCGGACGGGTTCATCGCCCTTCCCGGCGGGATCGGGACGATGGAGGGGTTCTTCGAGATCCTCACCTGGGGGCAGCTGGGGATTCACCGGAAGCCTTCGGGGCTGCTGAACGTCGCCGGCTACTTCGACGAGCTGATCAAGTTCCTCGACCATGCGGTCGCCGAGGGGTTCCTGACCGAGGAGCACCGGGCAACGATCCTGGTCGAGTCGGATCCGAAGAAGCTGCTGAAGCGGGTGCGGGCGTTCGCGCCGGCGGAGGGTGGGGAGGCGTTGATGGGGAGGACGAATCGGTAGGGCGGAAGAGCGGACAGGCGCACAGGCGCGAGGAGGGGCGCACGTCACTGATCGCCTAAGCTCCGCGTAGAATCTTTCGCAGGTCCTGTGCGCCTGTGCGCCTGTGCGCCTGTGCGCCTGTGCGCCTGTGCGCCTGTCCGCCTGTCCGCCTACCCCGCCGTCAGCTCCCGTCCGTCTTCCCGCCGGTGGCCTCCGGCGCCGGGTCCTTGGTCGCGTGGTCCATCGGTGACGGGCGCTTGGCCTCGAACCGCTGCACCCAGGCCTTGGTGAACTCGGCGCCGAGCAACACCACCTGGGCCGAGTAATACACCCACACCAGCAGCACCACCACCGAGCCAGCGGCCCCGTAGCTCGACGCGATCGCGCTGGTGCCCAGGTAGAGTCCGATCACGCCCTTTCCCACCGAGAAGAGCCCCGCCGTCACCAGCGCGCCCACCCACACGTCGTGCAGCCTGAGCTTCACGTCGGGCAGGAACCGGTAGATCATCGCGAAGAGCAGGGTCACCACGCCGAGCGAGACCAGCACGTTGATCGCGGTCCACGCCACCGCGAGCGCCGGAAAGGCGTGGCCCACGTACCGGTCGAGCGCCGAGAGCGCGGCACTGACCACCAGCGAGACCAGGAGCACGAAGCCGACGCCGACCACCAGGCCGAAGGAGAGAAGTCGCTGGAACAGCATCTCCTTGATCCCGGCGTTCGGCTTGGGCTTGACTCTCCAGATGGCATTGAGCGCGGTCTGCAGCTCGAGGAAGGCGCCGGTCGCGCCGAGGAAGAAGGTCACCAGTCCCACCACGGTAGCCAGGGTGCCGTCGCCGCGGGTGGCGGCGTTTTCCAGCATCGACTGCACCACCTGCGCGCCGGTCTCCCCGACCAGCCCGCGGATCTGGGCCACCACCTCGCCGCGCACCGCTTCGGGCCCGAAAAAGAAGCCCGCGATCGCGATCGAGACCAGGAGGATCGGCGCCATCGCGAACAGCGTGTAGTAGGCGAGCGACGCGCCCAGGCGGGGGACGTTGTCGTTCCACCATCCCGCGACGGCGCACTTGAAGATGTACCAGAGGTCGCGGACCTTCATGGTCATGGCCCGAGACTGGTGGGCTGTCCACCCGGATGCCACCGGGGCGGATCGCCGTCGGCCAGCAGACGGACGGCCCGGCTCACGACGGCCGCGGCGCGCTCGAGGTGCTGCGCGTCCACCGCCCCGACCTCATCGCTGGGCTGGTGGTAGTCCCGGTGCATGTTGTACGAGGAGAGCGTGTGGGCCGGGATGCCTCGCAGCGCGAAGACGATGTTGTCGCTCCGGAGAAAGAAGCTCTGGTCGGGCCGGGGGTCGGCCACCACGGGAAGGCCGGCCGAGGAGAGCTGCCCGCCCAGAGTGGAGCGCTCGTAGCCGGTGAGCCAGAGCCGCCCCGGTCCGCCGGCCAGGCTGTCCGGGCGCCCGATCATCTCCACCTCCAGGTCGGCCACCGTGCGCTCCAGCGGCCAGGCGGCGTGCTCGAGGTAGTACTGCGTCCCCAGCACGCCCTGCTCCTCGCCGGTGGGCAGGAGGAAGATCACGGTGCGCCGAGGCTTCGGGCCCGCGGCCAGATCGTGGGCGGCGGTGAGCACCGCCGCGACGCCCGAGGCGTCGTCGTCCGCGCCGTTGTAGACGGAGTCGCCGTTGACCGGCCGGCCGATGCCCAGGTGATCGTAGTGCGCGCCGACCACGATGGCTTCCTTCGAGAGGGCCGGATCGCTGCCGCGGACCAGACCGATCACGTTGATCCCCAGCGCCATCACGCCGCCGAGCGAATCGGGAGCGGGACGGCCCAGCCGGAGCCGCTCGCCCTCCGGGCCGGCGCTCACCACGAAGGGGACGCGCTGGAAGTAGGCGCTGTCGCCCGCCGGCTCGAGGCCGTAGGCCTGCATCCGCCCCGCGAGATACCGGGCGGCCCGGAGCGCGCCAGGCGTCGCGGTACGGCGGCCTTGCATCGAGTCGTCGGCGAGGGCGGAGATGATGGCGCTGGGGTGGTCGGGCGCGGCGCTGGGGCGCACGGGCGCCGGGGAGGGGGTCCCGCTGCAGGCGGCGAGGGCTGTCATTCCGAGCGCAGCCGGTGTCATCCTGAGCGCAGCGAAGGACCTGCTCGCCCGGCTTCGAACTCCGGTTGAGCAGGTCCCTCGCTGCGCTCGGGATGACACCGGCACCTCCGTTACGGCGGTCATCGTGCCCGCCCCAGCGCCGTCATCGCATACATCGTCCGCTCCGATCCGGTGACCGGCTCCGCCGCCTCGATCCGGAAATGCCGCCCGAACGCCGCCTCGAAACCCTCACGATGGTAGTCCGCGAACACATCCTCCCGGCTCCGGAGGAGCCGCTGGACCTGAGTGTCGCTCTTGGGCACGAACTCGATCACCAGCGCCCGGCCGAGCCTCGCGAAATACTCGGCGATCCGCTCCAGCGGCACGTTGCGGCCGATCGCCAGATGATGCACCAGCGCCAGCGCGAGGAGCGCGTCCGCCGGCCCCCGTTGCTCCAGCGACCGCCGCTCGCGATGTGCCCAGCCCAGCGCGGGCGACGGGTTGGCGAGGTCGGCCAGGAGCGGCAGGATTCCTCGCTCGTTCGACGCCCGTACCGTCCGATAGTTCCGCTCCACAGCGGCCGGATCAATATCGAAGGCGACCACCGCCTCGGCCACCTCGCGGGCTACCCGGCTGTACTCCCCCGTGTTGGCGCCGAGATCCCAGACCAGCCTCGGCCGGCTGCTCCGGAGGAGGCGGGCCACCAGCTCGCGCTTCGAGGCCACGGCGGAGTCGGAGTAGTTGTGCTGCCGGGTGTACTCCGCCCACTCGGTGCCCGACGGCTCCCAGGTGAGCCGTGCAATCGCGCCGCGAAGGCTGTGCACCAGCCCGATCGCCGCGGTCTTGCCGATCGGCCGGCTTTTCACCCGCACGGAGGGGGACGTGTCGGCATAGCGGCGCTGTGCGGCCGCGTGGAGGTGGACGTGCATCAGCGTCCCCGGCCGGAGGCGGCTGTGCCAAGGCAGGAGGCGCGAGCCGAGCTCGAGCGGGATCCCGTCGAGATGGGCCCGGAGGAGTGAGCCGCAGCCGATGTCTACCCGGCTCATCAGCAGGAGCGGCACGAGGAAGTGCTCGCAGAACTGTCGGTACGCCAGCCAGGGCGCTCCCTCCTCCCGAGGCTCGAGCGAGAGGGTGTCGATCAGAATCGGCCGGCCTCCGCTGAACTGCACGTTGTACGCGCTCGCGTCGCGCAGGGTGAAGCCCCGCTCCAGCGCCCGCTCCTGCACCGCCAAGGTGAGCAGCGCAGCGTCCTTGAGCTGGCCGAACGACCACTCGTACGGGTAGGAGACGAAGCCGATCCGCTCGGGGCGGAGCACCGCGACTGCCTCCGGCCCGGCGGCGTGCTCCGGGCCGACCTCCTGGTGGGGAACCAGCAGCCGCTCGCGAGCCAGCCCGTCGAACAGCCCGCTCGCGCGCACCGCCGCGAATTTCGTCTCGAACGACCGGTTCACCTGCCGGTAGAGGACGCCGTCGCGCTGAAAGACGAATCCCGCGGGATCGCGGAACGATCCTGCTTCGGTCTCGACGGTCGGGCCGGGGCGATCAGCCACCGACCCACACCGTCTTGATGTTCACGAACTCCCGGATCCCGAACGGTCCCAGCTCCCGTCCGTACCCCGACTGCTTCACCCCGCCGAACGGCACCCGCGGATCCGACGCCACCATGGCGTTGACGAAGACCATGCCGGCCTCGAGCTCCGCCACGAATCGCGCGCGCTCCGCCTCGTCCCGGGTCCACACGCTGGCGCCGAGGCCGAAGGGGGAATCGTTGGCGACCCGGATCGCCTCGTCGGCCGACGCCACCCGGAAAAGCAGCGCCACCGGGCCGAAGAACTCCTCCCGCCTCGCCGGCGAGTCGGGGCCGATGCCGGTGAGGACCGTCGGCTGGTAGAAGTACCCCCGGCCGCCCGCGGGACGGCCGCCCGTGAGCGCCCTGGCGCCCGCGGCCACGGTACGCTGCACCTGGTCGGTGAGAATCTTGAGCTGGCTCTCGCTCGCGAGGGGGCCGACCGCGGTCGCCGGGTCCATCGGGTCGCCCACCTTGAGCGCCGCCATCTGAGTCACGAAGCGGCGCTCGAACTCCTCGGCCACCGTCTCCGCCACGATGAACCGCTTGGCGGCGATGCAGGACTGGCCGTTGTTGATCGCCCGGGCCGTGACCGCGGTGCGCGCCGCGACCTCCAGGTCGGCGCTCGGCATCACGATGAATGGGTCGCTGCCGCCCAGCTCCAGCACACTCTTCTTGATCATCTTGGCCGCGGCCGATCCTACCGCGCCTCCGGCCCGGACGCTGCCGGTGAGGGTGACCGCCGCGATCCGCGGATCCTCGATCACCGCGCGCACCCGCTCGTTCTCGATCAGCAGCGTCTGGAACACACCCGGGGCGAACCCGGCGCGGCGGAAGATCTCCTCGATCGCGAACGCGCACCCGGGGACGTTCGCCGCGTGCTTGAGCAGCGCGACGTTGCCGGCCATGAGCGCCGGCGCGGCGAAGCGGAAGACCTGCCAGAAGGGAAAATTCCAGGGCATGATCGCCAGCACCGGCCCGATCGGCTGGTAGGCGACCCAGCTCGTCGCCGCATTGGTGGCCACCGGCTCGTCCGCCAGGAACCGCTCGGCGTGCTCGGCGTAGTAGCGGCAGCCGAGCGCACACTTGGCGGCTTCGTCCCGCGCGGCCTGGATCGGCTTGCCCATCTCGGTCACCATGAGCCGGCCGAATTCCTCGCGCTCCGACTCCAGGATCTCGGCGGCCCGGAGCATCATGCGGGCCCGCTCGGCGAACGAGGTGCGGCGATGGCGAAGGTAGGCGTCGGCCGCGGCGCGGATGCGGCGCTCCACCTCCTCGGCGGAATGCGGCTCGTAGGTGCGAAGGGTCTCGCCGGTCGCGGGATTCACGGTCGCGAACGTCATGCGCGAAGTATACTCCCGGCCTTGTGTCATCCCGAGGGAGCGCAGATCCCCAGTCGCTGACGCTCCCTCAGGATGACGGAAGCGCATTAATATCCTCCGTCATGCACCCGCTCCGCCTCCTCCTCGAGCACAGCATCGACTACGCCGGGCTCTTCCCTCCCGCCGCGCTGGCGATGCGCCCGGCGCTGGAGAACTACGCCCGGTACCGCTCGGGCCCTGACGCCTGGGCGCTGGGCCGCTTCGTGGTGCCGGCGGCCCGGCTGGACGAGCTGGAATCGGCCTCGTCCGGCCTATTGCCCTCGGGTAGTGAGGAACCCTGGCGGCTGAGCGTGCTGATCGGGACCGATCCGGCAGCCGACCTCCGCCGCCTGGAGGATCTCAACTGCCGGCACGCGGCCGCCGGCGCCGGCGCGCTGGTGGCCGACGTGGTCGAGCTCAAGGCGGAGACCGCGGACGCGGCCGAGGCCGCGCTGGCCAGGC
>DATCWW010000163.1:0-4420 GCA_036566145.1 Gemmatimonadales bacterium | reverse complement strand
GGCTGCGGCGACGGCGTTTCTCATCCCGCCGGTGTCGCTGCTGCTCGGCGTCCTGGTGCGGGGCGAGCACGTGGCGGCGCTGTCGGTCGTCGGCGGGGTCGTCTGCCTGGCGGGCGCGTGGCTGATGCGCCGGGCACAGATGGAGCAGGCGTCACATCCGCCTGCGGGCACCCGGCCGGCGCCGGCCCCCCGGCCTGCCTGAACAGCGCCGGGCGCGACCTGCCCTTTGGTCGTGTTGACCGGCTCGGAACTGCCGCCTATCGTGGCGCGACCCTTCTACCCAGGTTGCGCCGATGAGACGATTGCTGGCCCTCGCCCTTCTGGGGTGGTCACCCGCACTCCTGGTGGCACAGGAACACCCGCACGCCGCGCCGCACTGGAGCTACGCGGGCGACACCGGCCCGGGCCATTGGGGCGACCTCGAGTCGGACTACTCGGTCTGCAAGACCGGGAAGCACCAGTCGCCGATCGACATCCGCAAGCCTGAGCGGGCCGGCCTGCCGACGCTCGACTTCGAGTATCACGACGTGCCGCTCACGATCGTGAACAACGGTCACACCATCCAGGTCAACTACGCGCCCGGCAGCTTCGTCCGAGTCGAGGGACACCGGTACCAACTGGTCCAGTTCCACTTCCATCACCCCAGTGAGGAGAAGGTGGACGGGCGCGCGTACGACATGGTGGCGCACCTGGTCCACAAGGATGCCGAAGGCCACCTTGCCGTGGTGGCGGTTCTCCTTACTAAGGGGCAGGCCAATTCGCTGGTCCAGACGTTGTGGGACCACCTGCCGGGACAGGTCGGCCACGAGGACACCGTGCCCAACCTGCGGGTGAATGCGGCGGACCTCCTCCCCGAGCACCTCGGGTACTTCGAGTTCGACGGATCGCTGACGACGCCGCCCTGTACCGAGGGAGTGCGGTGGATGGTCCTGAGGGAGCCGGAGGAAATCTCGCCCTCCGAAATCGCCACCTTCGGCAAGCTGTATCACGACAATGCCAGGCCTACCCAACCCTCCAACGGCAGGGCGGTCAAGGAGAGTACCTGAGGCCCCCGATCAATCGCCCCCAGATGCTCGGCGCGCGTCGAAGACGACGTTGCCGCTGCCGAGCACGGTCGTTCAGTGGGCTCACGCCGCGAAGCAAGGCGGCGTAGCGGGGCATGAGGGCTGCATGGTGCGCGGCTCATTTCAGCCGCGGCAGAACCAGCTTGGCCAGCCCTTCGAGCTTGGGCCGGGTGGCTTCGACCGGCTCGCCTTCGCGATCATCCATGCTGATCGAGACCAGGTGCGAGCCCGTGTCGATCGCGAGGAGACCGCGGCGGCGGTACTGGTCGTCGGGGTAGACCACCGTGAAGAAGGCGCGCTTGCCGATGCCCGAGACGGCCGTGCGCTGCTTGATCGCTTTCGTCAGACCCAGCACGCGCTCCAGCTCGGCGCTGGGTGATTTCCCGGTGTACAGGTCGATCGAGCCGTCGGAGAAATCGCAGTGCGGGCCCCAGCTCATCTGGGTCAGCTCGGGGGTACTGGGGATGATGCCGATCCGGGGATCGATCCCGTACGCCCGTTGAAATTCCTCGCTCGTCGCCAGCGAGCACGGATCGATCGACGCCGGGGCCTGCGCGGCCGCCGCCTGCGCGAGAACCGCGAGGGCGCCTACCACGCCGGCCATCCTGCCGGGGACGACCTTCGAGATCCACCGTCCGCGCATCGCTGCCTCCCGGGTGTGGGTTGGATGGAGTGCGGGGGTTCCCATTCCCCTGTCCCCGACGCCCCAGGTGGCGCCGACTTCCCTCACTCTTCCACTCTGCTTGACAGAGGGTTGGTCGGGCCGTAAGTCAGGCCCATCTCGACACCCCCATCGAGGCTTCCCATGCCCCCTCGCTTCCCCCTCGCGGTCCGCTCCGGCGTTCCCGGCATCTGGCCGGCTGCGCTGTTGTCGCTGGCCCTCGGCGCCTGCCAGCCGGCTCAGGACGCCACCAGCCCGGAGCTTGCCGCCACCAAGGTGAACCGAACCCTGACAGTGACTGGTGGCGGTACCGGCGGCGGCGTCGTCACGGCGCCTGCCTACGGCGAAGCCCCCGAGCTGGTTTGCGTCATCACCAATGGGAGCGCCGCCCCGGAGAACTGCGTCCGCAGCTACGGGTGGAAGACCGCGGTCACGCTCACCGTCACGCCCGATCCGGGAAGCCGCTTCACCGGCTGGAGCGGGGCGTGCACCGGGACCGCACTCACCTGCAAGCTCACCATGAGCCAGTCCCGCTCCGTCAAGGCGAGCTTCGCGGGCAGCTCCGCCCCGACCTACACCCTCAATGTCGCCGGGAGCGGCACCGGCAGCGGTACCATCACCAGCCAGAGCAGCCTCTCGCCGGCCATCAACTGCGCCATCTCTGCCGGCACCGCGGTAAGCGGCGCCTGCACCGCCAGCTATCCGCAGGGGACCGCGGTGACCCTTACTGCCAGTCCCTCCGGCGGGCACACCTTCGACGGCTGGGGTGGCGATTGCGCCGGCACCGGCCGCTGCAGCCTGACCCTGGACGCCAACCGCGCGGCGGCGGCGGCCTTCACCGCGCCGGCCGGGGTCGAGGCATCGGTCGGACGCTGGGATGCGCCCGAGTTCAACCCGGTCATCGGCCTGCACGTAAGCCAGCTCCTCAACGGTAAGTACCTCCTCTGGGGGCACACCGGGGAGCCCCAGCTGTGGGACGCGGCCGGCGGCTTTACCCAGGTCACGGATGCCACCTGCACCAACCCCCAGGTCTGCGAGCTCTTTTGCGCCGGGCACGCCTTCCTGCCCGACGGAAGCCTGCTGGTGGCCGGCGGACACAACGAGGCGCTGGGCGACGACAACGGTTTGACCCAGGCCAGCATCTTCGATGGATTCGGGTGGCGGGCGACCGGCTCCATGCGCTACCCCCGCTGGTATCCCACCCTGGTCACCATGTTCGACGGCCGGGTCATCGCCATGTCGGGGGACCAGGCTCCGGGGAGCAATGCCACCACCCCCGAGCGTTACGGCGGCGGCGTCTGGACCCCGCTCACCACGGCCGTGCGAAAGCTGCAACTGTACCCGCGGGCGTTCACCGAGCCCAAGAACGGCCGGATCTTCGTGGCCGGGCACGACAACCCGTCGCTGTTCCTGAATCCCCTGGGCACCGGCGGCTGGACCACGGGGCCGAGCCGAGTCGTGGCCGCGCGGGACTACGGAGCCGCGGTGATGCTGGACAACACGGTGGTGTATCTCGGCGGTGGCGGAGGGATCAACTGCCCCGGGAACCTTCCGACCCGGACAGGGGAGAGGATCGATCTGGAGGCGGCCACGCCGGTGTGGCAGGCCATCGCGCCCATGGCGATCGGTCGCCGGCAGCTCAACGCCGTCATCCTGGCCGATGGGACGGTGCTCGTGACCGGCGGCAGCAGCCAGTGCGGCTTCACCAACGAGGCCGGAGCGGTCTTCGCCGCGGAGCGGTGGGATCCGAGCGGCGGGAGCAACGGCCAGGGTGTCTGGACCACGATGGCGAACGCCAGCGTGGTTCGAGTCTATCACAGCACCGCCGTGCTGATGCCCGACGGCCGGGTGCTCTCCAGCGGAAGCGGCGACGGGGGCGGCACCACCCCGCAGAACAGCTACGAGATCTACTCGCCGCCGTACCTGTTCCAGGGCAGCCGCCCCAGCTACACCCTGGCGTCCAACACGATCCACTACGGGGGGACGTTCACCGTCACGACGCCCGACGCCGCAACGATCCGGAAGGTGCACATCATCCGGCTCGCCTCGACCACGCACGCCTTCGACATGAGTCAGCGCCTGCGGACCCTGACCTGGCAGGTGGCGTCCGACGGGCAGAGCCTGACGGTCACGGCGCCGGTGCACGGCAAGTTTGCGCCGCCGGGGCCGTACATGCTCTTCCTGGTCAACCTCGCGGGGGTTCCCTCGGTCGGGCAGACCGTCCTGGTGGACGAGTAAGAGCCGCCTGCGTATCGGGGAGCTCGGGCGCTAGAACGTCGTCAGCGCGCCGAGCTCCTTTTCGATGCCGGACATGGGGCTGAACACGAACAGGTTGTTGCCCGAGCCGCCCCACAGGATGCCCGCCAGCCGCACGGTGTTGCCGGTCCCCGACCAGTTGAAGACCGGCGATCCGCTGTCTCCCGCTCCCACCCCGGCGCCCACGAAGCTCTGACACAGCTGGGTGATGTTCGACCCGCTCACGTTGGTCGTCACGCAGGTGGCGGTCACCTTGCCGAAGGTCCATCCGGTGGTCCGCCCGATCTTGTTGACCGTCTGGCCCACCAGGGAGTTGGCCCGCTCGCTGTTGATCGTGAACGACGGGTTGGTGGTGCTGATCGTGAGCGAACCGGTCAGGCTGCCTCGCGAGGTCGTGCGGACGATGCGGCCCAGCGTCTGCGAGACGCCTGTGAGGTAC
>DATCWW010000160.1:0-2691 GCA_036566145.1 Gemmatimonadales bacterium | reverse complement strand
GCGCAGGGGCGCAGGGGCGCAGGGGCGCAGGGGCGCAGGGGCGCAGGGGCGCAGGGGCGCAGGGAAAGATCGGAGGGCGAATGGCAAGAGTGACCAGAAAGGGCAAGTCGACCAAAGTCCGGAAGCCGACCAAGCGTCGCGGTCGGGCATCCCCGCGTGCCAGCGCCTCCGCGTCCCTGCGATTCCTCGCGCATGCGAGGAGCGGCGACAAGGGCAACACGGCGAACGTGGGGCTGATCGCGCTCGAGCCCGAGTACTATCCCATTCTGGTCAAGGAAGTCACCCCCGCGCGGGTCGCCCGGCACTTCAAGGGCATGGTGAGCGGGGTCGAGCGGTTCGAGCTGCCCAATCTGAACGCGCTCAACTTCCTTCTGCACGACGCCCTGGACGGCGGGGGCACCATCTCCCTCAAGACCGACGCGCAGGGGAAGGTGTACTCGACGGCGCTGCTCCGGATGGAGATTCCGGTCCCGGCGGCGCTGGCCCGGCGGCTCGCGCGGGCATGAGCGTCGCGCCATCGGCCTCGTCTCCACTCCGCACCGAGCTCGCGGCGGGGGTGCTCACCCTTACCCTCGATCGGTCCGACAAACGGAACGCGCTGAACGGCCCCCTGATCGACGCCTTGCTGGCGGCGCTGGAGCGGGCGGATCTCGATGCCGAGGTGCGGGTGGTCGCGCTGCGCGGCGCGGGCAAGGACTTCTGCGCCGGCGCCGACCTTCAGGAGCTGCTCGATTCCGCGGACCGCTCGCCCGCGGAAAACGAGGCGTCGGCCCTGCGCCTCGGAGAGGTGTTTCTCGCCATCCGCCAGCTCCCCAAGCCGGTTGTCGCGGTGGTCCAGGGCCGGGCGCTGGCCGGCGGGGCCGGCCTGGCCACGGCGTGCGACCTGGTCCTGGCGGGAGCGGGCGCCCAGCTCGGCTACCCGGAGATCCAGCGCGGCTTCGTGCCCGCCATGGTGATGACCATGCTCCGGCGCCTGGCCGGCGAGCGTGCCACGCTCGACCTGGTCCTCACCGGCCGCGTCCTCGCGGCCGACGAGGCGCGCGCCCTGGGACTGGTGTCCCGGGTGGTCCCGGACGAACGGCTCGAGAGCGAGAGTCGGAGCCTGCTCGCCGACCTGGCCGCCGCCTCGCCCACCGCGCTGGCGCTCACCAAGCGGCTGTTCCACGAGCTCGACGGCCTGGGCTTCGAGGACGGGATCCGGCTGGGCGCGCGGGTCAATGCCCAGGCGCGCCAGACACCGGACTTTCGCGAGGCGATCGCCCGGTTCCTCGGGAAGTGACCCCTCTCCGCATCGGGCTGGCGATCGCCGGGTTCGCGGCGGCGGTCCTGGCGGTCGTCCTGGATCAGCCCCGGGTGGTCTGGGGCGCCATCGCCCTCCTCACCGGCTCCCTCATCGTGCGGCTGCTCCAGCGCCGGAACGGCGGGGTGTGACCTTCGTCACGGGTCGTGCATTCCTGCATACGTAGCTTGGCCGCACCTTCGACCACGTCATTCCGCGCCGCGAGGCGCAACCATTCAAGGAGCCGACGTATGCGTAAGCAGGTGGTGTTGGGGATGCTGGCAGTCCTGGCGGGCACGACCCTGGCATCCAGGAGCGCCGTAGCCCAGGAACAGAGCAGCACCAGCACCCAGTTCTCGTTGGGGGGCGGAGTTGACCTGCCTATGGGCGACTTCGACAACAACTTCAACACGGGCTGGCACGGACTCGCCGCCGTGACCTTCACGCCGGCTGCCTGGCCGGTGGGGATCCAGATCGACGGCAACTACAGTCGGATCCCCGATGATTCGCCTGGAGATTTCAACGAGCAGATGATCTACGGAACTGGCAACATCGTCTACCGGTTCCAGACCTCGCCGGAGTCCACCTTCCGTCCCTACCTGATCGGCGGCGGCGGCGTGTACAACCTCAAGGCGACGGGCAACGACGTGCCCGACGGCACCGATTCCAGCACCAAATTCGGGATCAACGGCGGCGCCGGGTTCGACATCAAGGCGGGATCTGCCTCGCTCTTCGCCGAGGCGCGGTTCCACAACGTCTTCACCGACAACAACAACACCAACTTCCTCCCGATCACGGCCGGCATCCGGTTCGGCGGCTGAGCCGCCCGCACCGGCGCGTCCGGCGCCGTCTCGCGCCGGCCGGATGATGTCCCGTCCGGCCGGCGCGCGCATGCTCGGGCATGGACGACCCGATGTCGCGGGCCCGCGCGGCCCTCAGCCGGCACTTCGGCTACCCGGACTTTCGGCCGGCCCAGGCCGGTGTGGTGCGATCCGTGTTGACGGGCCAGGACACGCTGGCCGTCCTTCCCACCGGCGCCGGCAAGTCGGTCTGCTTCCAGGTTCCCGCCGTCGTCATGGGCGGGCTCACCCTCGTGGTCTCACCCCTCATCTCTCTGATGCAGGACCAGGTGGCCGCCGCGAGCGCCCGAGGCATTGCCGCGGCGGCGCTCACCAGCGGGCTCACCGCTGAAGAGCAGGCGGCGGTATGGGACCGCATCGAGGCGGGAGCGCTCCGCCTGCTGTACCTCTCGCCCGAGCGCCTGGAGCGGACGGCGGGAGAGCTGCGAGAGCGCGGGGTCCGCCCGGCCCTCTTGGCGGTGGACGAGGCGCACTGCATCGCCGAGTGGGGGCATGACTTCCGGCCCAGCTACCGGCGGCTTGGCGCCGCGCGCTACCGGCTGGGCCGGCCGC
>DATCWW010000139.1:0-5496 GCA_036566145.1 Gemmatimonadales bacterium | reverse complement strand
CCCCCTCACCCCACCATCGGTAACGACACCCGAAACTCCGTCCGCCCCGGCTCCGATTCCACCTCGATCCTCCCCTCGTTCCGGTCCACCAGCCGCCGGACGATGTCGAGGCCGAGGCCGGTGCCCTTGCCCACCCCCTTGGTGGTGAAGAAGGGGTCGAAGATCCGGCTTTTCACGTCGTCGGGGATCCCCGGCCCGTTGTCCGTCACCCGCACCACCACCCGCTTCCCCTCGGCCCGCGCCGACACCACGACCCGCCCGTTCTGGCCCACCGCGTCGAGCGCGTTGTCGATAAGGTTGGCCCAGACCTGGTTCAGCTCGCCGCCGAAGCCGCACGCCTGGGGAAGGCCGGCCGGCACGTCGAGCGCCAGCGCCGCCGACTTCTCCCGCGCCTTCGCGCCCATCACCGCGAGGGTGTCGGTGATGCCTTTCGCGACATCCACCGGCTCGGCCGACGGCGCGTGATCCATGTAGGTAAAGCCCTTCACCGCGCTCACCAGCTCGTGCACCCGGGAGGCCGCCCGCTCGACGTCCTGCGTCAGCGCCCGCACCATGCACCCGGAGGCCACCCAGCGGAGGCCGACGCGGAGCCGGTCGCCGTCGACCGCGGTGGCCAGCTCGTCGAGCAGTGCCAGGGTCACGTTGGTCTCGCCCAGCGGCCCGGCGAGCGCGTCGTCCAGCCCGTGGTCCAGCAGCCAGCCGGTGAGCGCCTCCTCCCGGTCGGATCGCTCCAACGGCGAGAACACCCCGGTGGTCGGGCCGTTGCTGCAGACGAAGCGCACCCGCTCGACCGCCATGAGCGCCCGGTCGTCGAGATCCGCCGCGCCCAGCTCGCGGGACGCCTCCTCGGACTCTGCCAGCGCGTCGGCGAGGAGCCTGGCGCTCCGGGCGGCCGCCGAGGCCGGGTTGTTCAGCTCGTGGGCCAGGCCGGCCGCCAGCTTGCCGAGCGAGGCCATCTTCTCCACCTGAAAGTCGCTCGCCTTGAAGGCCTTGGCGCGGTCCACCATCACGTGCACCAGGGACGCCGTCACGGTGGGACAGTTGATCGGCAGCGCGGCGAGGTGCTCGCGGGGGACCCGGAAGATCTCGGTCGGCTCCAGGATCACCGAGTTCCCCGGCGCGGTGGCCATCCGGGAGTAGGGGAGCATGCCGGTCGCGTCCCCGGCGTACCAGTCGACGGCTTTGCGCCAGGCGCCGGCCTGATCCAGCATGTGCGCCGCGTGGCCCGAGAGGATGATGTACATCGCCTCGACCGGCTGGCCCTTGCGCGCGATCATGTCGTTTTCCTGGTAGCGCTCGAGCGTGCCGTGCGCGACCAGCCAATCCAGCTCCGCGCGGGGCGCGTTCCCGATCGCCTTGTGCGCCGCGAGACGGGCGATGAGATCGCCGTCGGATCCCGGGTCGGTCATAGGCTCATACCGTCTGGAGATACTGGTGGACCATGCTCACCGTCGCCGACCCCTCGCCCACGGCGGCGGCGACCCGCTTGCCGGAGCCGTGGCGGGCATCGCCGGCGCAGAAGATGCCCGGCACGTTGGTCTCGAACAGGTAGGGGTCGCGCTGGGCGGTCCAGCCGGCGGGGCGTTGGCCGTCGGTCATGAGGTCGCGGCCGGTCAGCACGAAGCCATGGGCGTCGCGCTGCACCAGGTCGCCGCAGAACGCCGTCCGCGGGGCGGTCCCGATGAAGATGAACATGGCGGCCGCGGGCAGCTCCCGCCGCTCGCCGCTCACACTGTGGGTCACCACGACGCTCTCGAGCCTCCCGTCCCCTCGGGCCGAGACCACGCTCGTGTGCACCAGCACCTCGATGTTGGGCGTCTCCCGGATGCGCTGCACCAGGTAGCTCGACATGGCGGCGGTCAGGTCGGGCCCGCGGACCAGGACGGTGACCTTGCGGGCTTGCCGGGAGAAGAACAGCGCCCCCTGGCCGCACGAGTTGGCGCCGCCGACCACGATCACGTCCCGGCCGCGGTACAATGCGGCCTCGGTGAGCGACGAGCCGTAGTACACCCCCGCGCCCAGCAGCGGCTCGATCCCCTCGGCCTGCAGCCGGCGCACTTCCATCCCGGGCGTGATCAGGACGGCGTACCCGCTCAGCTCCGTTCCGTCGGCCAGGATCACCTTGCGGTAGGGGTCCTCGCGGCGGATCTCGACGACCTCCTGGGTGTGGATGATCTCGGCGCCGAACTTCCTCGCCTGGTCAGCCGCGCGGCGCGCGAGGTCGGCGCCGGAGAGCCCGTTCGGAAAGCCGAGGTAGTTCTCGATTCTGGAGCTGGTCCCGGCCTGACCGCCCGGAGCGTGACCCTCGACCAGGAGGGTCCGCAGCCCCTCCGACGCGCCGTACACAGCGCCGGCGAGCCCCGCCGGCCCGCCGCCGACCACGATCAGGTCGTAGAACGGTTTCTGCGCCCGGGTCTGCAGGCCGATCCGCTCGGCCAGGTCGCGGATGGCGGGCTGGACCAGCGTGGTCCCGTCGGGGAGGAAAACCACCGGGAGGCGCGTCCCCCCTCCGTCCAACGCGCAGAGCATCTCGCGCACCGTGGCGTCCTCGTCCGGGTCGAGCCACTGGTAGGGCACCTGGTTGGAGGCGAGGAACTCCTTGACCGCGAAGCTCGCGGGGGAGAGCGCCGTTCCCGCCACCCGGATCCCGTCGAAGGCCGGCCGGGCCTTGGCATACCATTCCGAGAGCAGGTCCTCCAGCACCGGGTAGAGCTTGACGGTGGGGGGCTCCCAGGGCTTGAGGAGGTAGTGGTCGAGGCCGACCTGGTTGATCGCGGTGATCGCCGTGTCGGTGTCGGCGTAGGCGGTGAGCAGTACCCGCCGGGCCTCGGGGTAGAGCTTGATCGCCTCGAGCAGGAATTGGGTGCCGCTCATCCCCGGCATGCGCTCGTCCACCAGAAAGAGCGCCACCTGGCTGCCGCGCTGGAGGAGCTGTTGGAGTGCCGCGAGGGCCTCGGCGCCGGAGGACGCCTTGACGATCTTGTAGTCCGAGCGGAAATGGTGCCGGAGATCGCGCTCGATCGCCTTCAGGACCTCGCGGTCATCATCGACGGTCAGCAGAACGGGCTTCAGTCAGCAGCCGGGCCGTTGGGGACGCTCTAAACGTTAATGACCCGCCGAGGGTCCGCCAGCCGGGATCCTCGTCGGCGGAACCGCAGGCCCCGCTCCCAGCCGTTACGTCCGGCAGCCCCTTCCCCTGGGCGCCATCTGCATGCCCATGCCCATACCCATGGCTTGCCGCTGCATCCCTATGAGCCGCTGCATGCGCTCGGCGTGCGCCCGCATCCGGGATCGCAGGCTGTCGCCCTGGAGGTTCGGGAGCTCGGCCATGTCCCGCTGCACCGAATCGCGGAGCGCCGTCCATTCCCGGCTCGGCCCGGCGCCGTGGCCGCGCATGTTGGCCATCATCGCGTCCATCATCTGCGTCGCCATGCGCGCGTGCATTGCCCACATGCGCTGCCGCTGCTCTGCCGACATCCGGCCCGCCGAGTCCAGCGTCGGGCACGCGCCGGGCACGGAGGCCCACCCGCCCCCGGACATCATCCCCATGCCGAGGACCATCATCCGGCGCATGCGGTCGATGTGCGCCTGCCGACGGCCGGCCAGCTCTTTTTCCGAAAGGCCCGGCATCGTGGACAGGTCGCTCTCGATCGAGTCGCGCAGGGCTCTCCACGGCGCGCCCCGGCCCATGCCCATGCCGCCGCGCATCCTGCCCGGCCCCATGGTGTCTGACGGCCCCACCATCTGCATCATCCGCCGCGCCATCTGCTGATGGCCGGGCATCATCCGCCGCATCTGCGCCGGCGTCCACCGCGACATCGAGTCCAGGTGCATCCACATCCTCGGGATGAAAGCGACGGCCTCCGAATCGATCGGTGCCTGCTGCCTCGTGGCGACGGTATCCGGGCCCGCTCGGGCCGTGTCCCGCGCCCGGTCGCCGCCCCCGCCGCATCCCGCGGACCACGGGAGCAACGCCAGGCACAGGAGCATCGTGGTGTTGGTGTTCATTGGCATCTTCCTTCCTCGTCTCGTGCCCCCGACCGCGCACGGTACGCGCGGTCGCCTCAGGCGAAGCCCCGCTCAGGCCGCGCGGGGGCGCTGCGTCGGCTCGGCCTCAGGCCGGACCAGCCCGAGCCGCGTCAGAATCGCCTCCATCAGGCACCAGCGCGTGAAGGCCGATTGGACCAGGTTCACCCCCACGAAGGCGGTGAACAGGAACCAGAGCGGGTTTACCCAGTATCCCAGCGCGAGGGACACCAGCACGAACACGCCCGCGACCAGGCGAATGGCGTAGTGCATCGGCATACGTCCTCCTCATAACGTGGCGCCGCCGGTTGGGCGGGATCCGCCCACCAGATCGGCGTAGAGCAGGGGAATGACGACCAGAGTCAACAGGGTGGCGACCAGGGCGCCCGAGATCATGGCGATCCCGAGGCCCTGGAAGATCGGATCGCCCACCATCACCACTCCGCCCACCACCACCGCCGCCGCGGTGAGCAGGATGGGCCGGGCCCGGACCAGGCCGGCCTCGACGACCGCCTCCGACACGGCCGTGCCGCGCGCGCGGGCCAGCTCGATGAAGTCCACCAGCAGGATCGAATTGCGGACGATGATGCCGGCGAGCGCGATCATCCCGATCATCGAGGTGGCCGTGAAGAAGGCGCCGCTCAGCCAGTGCGCCGGAAGGATCCCGGCGAGGGTGAGCGGGATCGGCGCCATGATGACCAGCGGGGTCAGGTAGGACTGGAACCAGGCGACCACCAGCAGGTAGATCAGCACCAGCACCGCCGCGAATGCGATGCCGAGATCGCGGAAGACCTCGTAGGTGATTCGCCACTCGCCGTCCCAGTTGAGGCTCACCTGCTCGGTGAGCTCCGCGGGGCCCGCCCAGGTGGTGGGGATCCCCGCGGCGGCCAGCCGGTCTTCCATCGCCAGCATGGCGTACGCGGGCGACTCGAGCTCCCGGGCCACGTCACCCGTGACGTAGACCACGGGTTTGAGATCTTTTCGATAGACCGGCTGCGGCGCGGCCTGTTCCTCCAGGAGCGCCACGGACGTGGCCGGGACGAGCGTGCCGGCCCGGGTCGGGAGGCGCAGGTTGCGCACCGCCTCGCTGCCGGCCCGGTCGGCCGCGGCGTAGCGCACCACGATGTCCACCGGGTCGGCGGCGCGGGGATCGTGCAAGGTGCCCGCCGGTACCCCTCCGACCGCGGTCATGGCCCGCGCCATCTCCGCCGGCGTCAGTCCCGCAAGGGCGGCCGCGTCGGGAACCGCCGAGAGGTGCAGCTCGGGGTGTTCGGCCCGAAGCGACCAGTCCACGTCCACCACTCCGGGCACCGAGTCGAACACGCCTCGCACCGCCGTCGCCGCGGCGCGGCGCGCCTCCGCCGTCGGCCCGTACACCTCGGCGGTGAGGGTCGCGAGCACCGGCGGCCCGGGCGGGATCTCGGCCACCTTCGCGCTCGCGCCGTACCGGCGGGCCACCTCGTCCACCAG
>DATCWW010000132.1:0-7543 GCA_036566145.1 Gemmatimonadales bacterium | reverse complement strand
GCCCTGCTGGAGGAGGCCCGCCCGGGCGCCGAGCTGGTGGACGTCGGCAAGGGGCGCGGGCATGCCGCGCTCAGGCAGGAAGAGATCAACGAGCTGCTGGTGCAGCGCGCACGGGCGGGATACATCGTCGTCCGGCTCAAGGGCGGCGACCCGTTCGTGTTCGGCCGCGGCAGCGAGGAACTGGCGGCGTGCGGCTCGGCGGGGGTGCGATGCGAGGTGGTGCCCGGCGTGTCCAGCGCGATCGCGGGGCCGGCAGCGGCGGGCATTCCGGTGACCGCGCGAGGCGTGGCGCGGTCGTTCGCGGTGGTGACCGCGCATCTGGCGGGGGAGGGCGGGGCGGCCGACCTGGGTCCGCTCGCCGCGGTCGACACCATCGTGGTGCTGATGGGCCGCTCGGGACTGGCCGAGCTCACCGCCGACCTGATCGCGGCCGGGCGCGACCCCGACACCCCCGCCGCCTGTATCCAGTCCGCGACCACGGCGGATCAGCGGGTCACGGTCGCGACGCTGAGCACGATCGCCGTGGCCGCGGAGCGCGACGGCCTCGAGGCACCGGTGGTGACTGTGATCGGCGAGGTGGCGAGGATGGGCGCGTGCGGGCTCACGCCGGTCGCGCCGGCGGAGCCGCTCCTGCTCGCCGCCGGGGCCTGAGCGCTACTTCCCCCGAGGCCTGGTCACCAGCACGGGGAGGTCTGCCGTGCGCACCAGCTTGTCGGCGACACTGCCGAGCACGAGACGTCGCAGGCCGCCACGCCCGTGGGTCGCCAGAGCGATCAGACCGATCTTCGGTCCCCGTGACGCGGCGAGAATTCCGTCGACCGCCGAGGCGGCGAGCACGGTAGTCGAGATGGCCGGTACGCCCAGCTCGTGGATCGTGCCGGTCATGTCGTCCAGGTAGTCCTGCGCCTGCCGGCGTCTGTCGGCCAGGATCGTCTCGCCGAGCGCCGACGGGTACACCCCGGGATGGCCGATCGCGATCGCCACGGGCTGAACGCACTGCACCAGCAGGAGACCGGCACCGAACAGCTTTGCCACGCCGGTCGCGGACGGAAGCGCGGCCTCGGCGCGACGAGAGCCGTCGAGCGGAACCAGGATCTCCTCCAGCACCGGCTCGCTCGTCGGTGTCGGCGCGCCCTCGGCAGGGCGGATCAGCAGCAGCGGGATCTCCACGGTGCGCACCAGCTGGTCCGCGACACTGCCGAGCCAGGCCCGCTGCAGGCCTCCCCGGCCGTGCGTCGTCATCACCACCAGATCGACCCCGACCTCCCGCACGTAGTCGAGCAGGGCCGGAGCGGGTGAGCCCGACAGCGTCGCGGTGGCGACCTGGATCGCGCTCTTCTCCTTGATCCTGCGGGCGACCCCGCGGAGGTAGTCCCGCTCGGATTTCCTCAGGGCCAGCTCGATCCTGGTGTACATGCGGGCCGTGCCTTCATCCCGAGGCGGCGGGCTGGGGGACTGGTGCACCAGCGCCAGCCGGAGCCGGGCGCGGGCCTTCCTGGCGACCGCCGCCGCGGTGGGGATGCCCTGCTCGGCGAGCGCGGAGCCGTCCAGCGGCAGGAGGACGGAGCGGACGCGCAGGGGCTCGAGCACTCGAGCTCGACTGACTCTCACGATACACCTCCGGTTCACACCCACAGTGACTTCGACGGCTGCAGTCTAGCCGGGCCCGAATGAACGAACAATGAAGCCACGAACGCGGCCGGGGATTTCGCGCCCGGGCTACGGCGTGCAGATTAGAAGGGTGACTTCCCTGCAGACTCACGCCAGCGCGTCGGCCCAGCAGCGGCTCGAGCGCCTGGTCGTCACGGCCTCGGAGCTGATCGCCGAGGTGTCCCTGGACGGCGTCCTCAGGCACGTGGTCCGGGCGGCCGCCGAGCTCATCGGAGCGCACTACGCCGCGATCGGGGTGCTGGCGCCCGACGGGCGGCTGGTGGAGAGCTTCACGACCCACGGGATCGACGACGAGCTGCGGGCCAAGATCGGCGAGCCGCCGCGGGGGCACGGGATTCTCGGACTGGTGATCCGGGAGGCCAGGCCCATCCGGCTGCCGGACCTGACGCGACATCCCGACTCCTACGGCTTCCCGCCCCACCACCCCGTGATGCACTCCTTCCTCGGCGTGCCGATCGTGGGGCGCCGCGGAGTGTTCGGCAATCTCTATCTGACGGAGAAGATCGGCGGGGCCCTGTTCACCGACGAGGACGAGTACATCGCGGTCCTCCTGGCCAACAGTGTCGCGGCCGTGGTGGAGAACGCGCGCCACCACGAGGAGAGCGCCCGGCTGCTGGAGGAGGTCCAGCTGCTGCACCGCTCGCGCGAGCGCTTCTTCGCGATGGTGAACCACGAGCTTCGCAACGCGCTCGCGGCGGTGTACGGCTGGTCCGAGATGCTGGTGCGCAAGAAGGATCCCAGCACCGTGCCGCCCGCGGCGTACGAGGTGCTGGACTCGGCCCAGCAGGCGATCGGCCTGATCAACGACCTGCTGGACCTGAGCCGGCTGGACGAGGACCGGCTCAAGCCGGTGCTCCGGCCGATCGAGCCGGGCAGCGTCGCCAAGCGTGTCGTCGGCCGGATGACCCCGGCGTCGCAGGCGCGCCGGGTCCAGTTGATCCACGAGATCGCGCCCTCCCTGCCCACCTGCGAGACCGACGTGAGCCGGGTGGAGCAGATCCTGGTCAATCTCCTGGCGAACGCGGTGCAGCACACGCCGGAGGGGAGCGTGGTCCGGCTCGAGCTCTCGGCGCGCGAAGGCTTCGTCGTGTTCACGGTGCGCGACCAGGGACCGGGCGTCCCCCCGACGGAGCTGGAGCACGTCTTCGACATCTACGCCTCCAGGAAGGAAGGGAACCTGCGAGGGGTAGGCCTGGGACTCCCGCTCTCGCGGCGCCTCGCCCGGCTGCTGGGCGGGGACCTTCTCGCGGTGGCAACCGGGGGGCAAGGGGGCGAGTTCAGGTTGGAGCTACCTGCCAGCCCCTGATCATGAAGACATCTTCATGCGCGCTTCCGCGCGCGCTCAGAGTCGTATCCCGAGATTACTACCCATGAAAATCCTAGTGGTGGAAGACGACCGCAAAGTCGCGGGATTCATCGAGCAGGGCCTCCGGGAAGAGGGCTACGTGGTGGACGTCGCCCCGGACGGCGACGAGGCCCTCATGCTGGCTCACGTGTACGAGTACGACATCATCCTCCTCGACATCGTGCTGCCCAAGAAGAACGGCTTCCAGGTCGCGATCGAGCTGCGGCGGGAGGGTCGGAACACGCCGATCCTCATGCTGACCTCCCGCGACGCGGTGGAGGACGTAGTCCGCGGGCTGGACGCGGGGGCCGACGACTACCTGGCCAAGCCGTTCCAGTTCGACGAGCTGCTCGCCCGCATCCGGGCGCTGCACCGCCGCGGCGGCGCCGAGCGGCTGGAGGTGCTCCGGTACGGTCCCATCACCCTGGACCGCCTGCGGCACGCGGCACTGATCAACGAGCGCAGGCTCGATCTCACCCCCAAGGAATTTCAGCTGCTCGAGTACTTCCTCCTGCACCCGGAGGAAGTCGTGCGCCGGACCACGCTCCTGGAGAAGGTATGGGACATGCACTTCGATCCCGAGAGCAACGTGGTGGACGTGCACGTGGGCAATCTCCGGCGGAAGCTGATGCAGGCGGCGGAGGAGCCGCTGCTGGGCACCGTCCGGGGCGTGGGCTTCATGCTGCGCCGGGGGGCGGAATCCACCGAGGTCCTTCCCGGGGCCTGATCTTCTCCGCGGCCGCGCTCCATCCCGCGGCCGCGCTGCTCTTCATCGTCACGGGGCTGCTGCTGCGCCTCGGTCCCGCCCCGGAGCGTGGTCGCCTGGTGTGGACCGGCGGTCTCGTCCTGACCGGAGCGCCGGTCGTCTGGCATACGCTGCGCGGGATCGCTTCAGGCCGGTTCGCCGCCGACCTGGTGGCGATGCTCGCGATCGTCGCCGCCCTCCCGCTGGGACAACCGCTCGCCGGACTCATCGTCGTGCTCATGCAGACCGGCGGCGAGGCGCTCGAGCGCTACGCCGAGGGCCGCGCGTCGGAGGCGGTGCGGGCGCTCGAGGCGGCCGCCCCCCGGACCGCGCATCGGGTCCGCGCCGGTGAAACGGAGGAGATCCCGGCCGATGTCGTCGCCGTGGGTGACGAGCTCCTGATCCGGCCCGGCGAGATGGTGCCGTGCGACGGAATCGTGCTCGGCGGGCGCTCGCACGTGGATGTCTCCCGGCTGACCGGTGAGCCGATGCCGGTGTCGGCCGCGGCCGGCGCGGCCCTCCGGAGCGGCAGCCTCAATCTCGAGAGCCCGCTCACGCTTCGCGCGACCGCGCTCTCGCGGGAGAGCCAGTACGCCAGGATCGTGGAGCTGGTCCGCTCGGCCCAGGCCAGCAAGTCGCCGATTCAGCGGCTGGCCGACCGCTACGCCGTGTGGTTCACCCCGCTCACGCTGGTGGTCTGCGCCTTGGCGTGGCTCGTATCCGGCGACCCGGTCCGGGTCCTCGCCGTGCTCGTGGTGGCCACCCCCTGCCCCCTCATCCTCGCCACGCCCGTCGCCATCATCGGCGGGATCAACCAGGCCGCTCGGCGGGGGATCGTGTTCCGCCACGGCACCGCGCTGGAGCAGCTCGGCGGGGTGCGGACGGCGGTCTTCGACAAGACCGGCACCCTCACGATCGGCCGGCCGGAGGTCGCCAGGCTCCTGGTGTCGAAGGCGCTGGACGAAGCCGAGCTCCTTCGCCTCGTCGCCGGGGTCGAGCATGGCTCCGGGCACCTGCTCGGGCAGATGGTGGTCCAGGCGGCGGCAGCGCGGGGGATTCGGCCGGCCGAGGCGCGAGACGTGATCGAGGCGCCGGGCCAGGGGATCACCGGCATCGTCGAGGGCCGTCGAGTCACGGTGGGGGCCTGGAGCTACGTCGTGGCCCGCGAGCCGGAGGCCGAACCGGCCCTTCGCGCCCTCCTCGCCGGCACCTCCGCGACCGCCCTGCGAGCCGTGGTGGTCGTCGAGGGCGGTGGAGTGGGCGCGGTGGAGTACGCGGATCGGGTGCGCGGCGGCCTGCCCGAGCTGCTCCGCCGACTCCGCGGGCTCGGCATCCGTCACACCGTGCTCCTCTCGGGCGACAGCCAGGCCAACGCGGCCGCGGTCGCCGCGGAGGTCGGGATCGACGAGGCGCACGGCGACCTGCTCCCGGAGGCCAAGGTCGCGATCGTCCACCGCCTGGTGAAGTCGGGCGAGCGGGTGGTGATGACGGGCGACGGCACCAACGACGCGCCGGCGCTCAGCACAGCGACGGTCGGCATCGCGCTGGCGAGCGGCGGCGGCGGGATCACCGCCGAGGCGGCCGACGCCGTCATTCTGGCGGACGACCCCGGCCGGCTGGCCGACGCGATCGCGATCAGCCGGCGTACGGTGCGCTTGGCGCGCGAGAGCATCTGGGCGGGGCTGGGGCTGAGCGGCGCCGCCATGATCGTGGCCGGCCTCGGGTACATCCCCCCCACCGTCGGCGCGCTGCTGCAGGAGGCGATCGACGTGGCCGTCATCCTGAACGCCCTTCGCGCGGCGGGTGAAGGGCCGGCAGGAAACCCTCACGCCCCCTTCATCACCGGTTCATAAGGCCTCTCGGAAATTGGTGGGACTCGGTCCCCCACCGAAGGTCAAGCCGACATGACCCCATTTCTCGGTCAGCCGATGATTCGGGTCCCACGGCGGCGCCGACGCGGAGGTGATCGGGCGCCGGAGTCTCATCTCTCCTCCCGCAGGAGTCGCAGTATGAGCACCACATCGCTGGCGAACTGGCCGAAAGCGGCCGGTGCGGTGAACGAGCTGGAGCCGCTGCTCGCGCGGCTGACGGCGATCGAGCCCGATGGCCATCAGGTCATCTCCTGCTACCTGCGGCTGGAGCCGGAGGACCGGGCCCGCTCGCGATATCTCCGGGAGGTGCGCGCGCGGATCCGGCAGCTGGAACAGGACCCGCTCCTCCTCGCCGCCGACGACCAAGCCCGGGACGCCGTGCGCCGCGACCTCGCGCGGATCGTCGCGTTTCTCGGGCAGCCCGCAGGCCTGCCGCATGCTCCCGGGCTCGCGCTCTTCGCCTGCGAGGAGCTGGAGCTGTTCGCGGCGGTGCCGCTTCCCAGCGTGCACCGCACGCGCGTGGTGCTGGAGGACACGCCATGGGTGGCGGAGCTCATGGCCGTCCGGCAGGAGATGGCGCCTGTGGTCGTCGCGCTGCTCGATCGTGCGCATGCGCGGTTCTTCGAAGTGACGCCCCTGGCGGCGATCGAGCTCGCCGGTCTGACCGCCCCGGCGAGGCGCGGGGGCCGGTTCCACTCCGACCGGGCGGACGCGCCGGGCTGGGGCGAGGGCGACTATCACCGGCGGATCCGGGAGGAGCGGCAACGGCGCTATGCACTGGTGGCCGAGCGCCTCGAAGCCCTGGTTGCCGGGCGGCCGGTGCGCGGGATCGTGCTCGCCGGCCCGAAGGACCACACGGCGGCGCTGGCGCGACACCTGAACCGCCGGCTGGCACGCCTTCTCCTTGGCACCTGCACGCTGAATCCCACGGCGGCGCACACGGCTCAGGTGCAGGCGGCGGCCCTCCGGGCGGCCCGGGATCACGAGCGGGCCGCGTCCCGGTCCGAGCTTCGCGGGTTGGAGGATGCCCTGGGCCGGGGATGGGGTGTCGAAGGCGTGCGGGAGACGTTGCGGGCGCTCGCTCGCGGCCAGGTCCACACCCTCTTCGCCCAGGAGGATCGCTCCGCGCCCGGTTACCGCTGCGCCACCACGCGACGTCTGGTGCTCGGCCGCGAGGACTGCCGGGGCGAAGGCGAGGCTCAGCCGGTACGGGACATCGTGGACGAGGCCATCGAGGAGGCCATGCGGCAGCGCGCCGGCGTGGTGATGATCCCCAGCGAAGCGGGCGTGGCGCCGCTGGACGGGTTGGCCGCCACGCTCCGGTTTCGCTGAGTCAATCAGTCGCGACGGTCGTGGGCAGGGCTTTCGTGATCCTTATAGGGTGGCTCTTCTAGACGTTCATTTGCCATCTGGATTACCGCTCGCGCCGGACCTCCCAGCTTCCGATACGGAGCGGCGTCCCGTCGGCCGGGCGGGCGAAATACGAGCCCTCGATCCGGTTCTTCCAGGCCGACCCCTCGAACCAGATATCCATGACGCAACCGGCCTCGGGGTCATGATAGGGGGCGAGCCAGCCACCGACGCTGCCCGCCTCCACGCCCAGCCAGGTCAACCGCAGGAGGAGATCTTCGCTCGCCTGACCGGAGGTTGTGGCCTGGCTCAACGCATCGCCGCAGCCGGGCACGGGCGCCGCGCCGGGAAGCGTCACCCGGGCGTAGGCGGTGTCCCGGCCGGGCGCCAGGTTGAAGCGGATGGTCCCGGTGCGTCCGGTGTGCTCGTTGCGAAACTCGCCGCTCCAGCTCCCCTCCAGCACGCGCCGGTCCGTCGCGCGCCCCTCGACCCGGATCGGCGTAGCGTTTTCGGGATGGGGCTGACGGCTGCAACCTGTCGTGGCCACGGCCAGGAATACGA
>DATCWW010000198.1:0-6454 GCA_036566145.1 Gemmatimonadales bacterium | reverse complement strand
GCTACTTCGCCCGTTCCAGGTACACGCCCTCGCGGGGATTCACCCGCACCCGCTCGCCCTCGCCGATGAACTCGGGGACCTGGATCGTGACCCCGTTGCTCAGCTTGGCGGGCTTGGTGCTGGCGGTCTTGGTCGCGGTCTTCATGATCGGGGCGGTCTCGACCACCTCGAGCTCCGCCACGGCGGGGAGCTGGATCGCGATCGGCCGGCCGCCCAGCCATTCGACCTGAAAGGTGAGTCCCGGCTCCAGCCACTGGCCCTGATCGCCGACCGTCTCCTCGTCCAGAGTGTACTGGTCGTAGGTGCCGGCATCCATCACATGCACCCCGTTCCCGTCCCGGTAGAGGACCTGGAGCTCCTTGGTGTCGAGCCGGGCGTCCTCCACGAACTCCGTGGCGCTGAGCCGGGTGTCGAACGTGTTGCCGCTGTTCAGGTTCCGGAAACGGACCTGGACGAACGCCCGCAGATTGCCCGGGGTCCGGTGCTGGAAATCCATGACCCGGCACGGCTGTCCGTCCACTATGATCACGTGGCCGCGGCGGATGTCGCTTGCCTTCATCGCGTTGACGCTCCCTCTCAGGCGTTCGGCCGCGGGCGGGACGCCCGCGGGAGGGTGGAACATACATCCTCGACGCTCAACCTCCAGTCGGGTGACCACTCTCACATCCGGTCTCCCGGCCGGAGGCTACCTTCGCCCCACCCAGGAGGCCCGAATGGTCGAATGGCGATGGGTGATTTGACCGCCCCGCCCGAACGAATCAGTCTGCCCACCGACGGCAACGCGAGGCTCCGCGGCTGGCGCGCCAACGTCGGGGCACCGATCGCGCTGGACCTGGCTACGGAGTGGTCGGGGCCCGCGGGCGCCCTCCTGGTGTTGAGCTGGAACGTATGGATCGGCCGTGGCCGGCTGCTGGAGGTGGTCGAGGGCCTCCGGGCCGGCGCCTGGGCTCTGGCGGGCGACGAGCCGCTGCCCCTCGTCGTGCTGCTGCAGGAGGCCTATCGCAGCGACGCCACCGTGCCCGAGGGCAGTAACGGGTTCCACCCGCGCGAAATCATGAGCTGGACGCGCCCGCGGGCGGACATCGCCGACCTGGCGACTCACCTGGGCTGGAACCTCCGCTACGTCCCCTCGATGCGGAACGCGGCCGAGCGGAGCGACCGGGGCAATGCGATTCTTTCGCCGCTTCCACTCGAGGACACCACCGCAATCGAGCTGCCCATGGTGCTGCAGCGGCGAGTGGCGCTGGCGGCGACGGTCCGGCTGGGCGGACGCCGGTTCCGCCTGGTGAGCGGACATCTCGACCCTCGTGGGCCCCCGGGCTACAAGTGGCTCGGTGCGGCGGGCCGGGCGGCGCAGACGGCGCACCTGCTCGCGGCGCTGGAGACGGACGACCCGCTCATCCTGGGCGCCGACCTCAACCTGGGCCGCGGCCGGGCCGAGCGGAGCTGGCGGCTGCTCACCGAAGCCGGGCTCCGCTTCGGCGTGCCGCCCGGCTCTCCCCGCTGGCGGCACACCTACCATGCCCTGCCCCGGCTGGTGCTGGACTACATCCTGATCCGCGACCGGGCCGGCGCCGTGCGCCGCGCGCGGATCGAGCGGCTGGACCAGGATCCGTCGGACCGGGGACCCGTGGTCTTCGGATCCGATCATCATCCGCTGCTGGGGCGGATCGACCTCAACCCGGAGTGACGCCCGTGGGCGCCATGCTCGGCTGCGACCCATCCTGGTGGGTCCTGGCCCTGATCCTGTTCGGCGCGGTCTCCTTCATCGCGGTCTTCGGCGCCCTCTTCCTGCCCGACTGGCCGGAGCCGGCGTACACCCTCGGGCTCGACGAGCGCCCCGGCTCGGAGGCCTTCGTCGAAGGCGTGGCGGGGATGCTCAACGTGCCGCTCCTCCGTGGCGGCACGGTGAAGGTCCTGCAGAACGGCGACCAGTTCTATCCCGCGATGCTCGAGGCGCTCAAGGGAGCGAAGGACAGCATCAACTTCGAGGTCTACATCTACGAGCCCGACGAGGTCGGCCGGCAGTTCATGGACGTGCTGATGGAGCGGGCCCGCGCGGGGATCGAAGTGCGGATGCTGCTCGACGGGTTCGGCTCCTGGAAGCTCAAGCGCCGCCATCGCCGAGAGCTCGAGAGCGCCGGCGTGAAGCTCGAGCGGTTCCGTCCCCTCGCGCTCCGCAACCTGGTGCGGATCTACCGTCGCACCCACCGGCGGGCCATCGTGATCGACGGGCGCACGGGCTTCACCGGCGGCGCGGCGATCTCGAAGAAGTGGGCGGGCGACACCCGCACCCGGCACGAATGGCGCGACAGCATGACCCGGGCGACCGGACCGCTGGTCAACGGGATCCAGAGCGCCTTCGCCACCAACTGGCTCTACTGCTGCGGCGAGGCGATCGCGGGGCCCAGGTTCTATCCCGTCCACGACCGCGGGGAGGGCCCCTGCGGCGTGAGCGTGGTGAGCTCACCCTCGGATGCGATGCAGCCGATCCGCCTGCTCTTCTGGCTCAGCTTCACCAACGCCCGCGAGCGCCTGTGGATCTGCAGCTCCTACTTCATCCCGGACCCGCACCTGCGCGACGCGGTGAAGGAGCGGGCCCGCGCCGGGGTGGACGTCCGGATCCTGGTCCCGGGCAATCACACCGACGCCATTCCGGTGCAGCTGGCCGGCCGGAGTTACTACCAGGAGCTGCTGGAGGCCGGGGTCCGGATCTTCGAGTTCCTGCCTTCCATGATGCACGCCAAGACGGTGCTGGTGGACGATGCCTGGTCCATCGTCGGCAGCGCCAACATGGACGAGCGCAGCATGGAGCTGAACGAGGAGAACGTCCTCGGCATCGCCGACCCCGACGTGGCCCGCACCATCGCCGAGGGCGTGGAGCGGGACATCGAGCGGTCGCGCGAGGTGCGGCTGGAGGACTGGAGCAAGCGGCCCTGGTGGCAGCGCGGCCTGGAGACGATCGCCAAGGCGCTCCTCGAGCAGTACTGAGCTCGTCGTGCGTGGTGGGATCGCGCGGCTCAGCCGCCGGCAATCGCCGCCACGACGGTGATCTCATCCCCTTCGGCCACCGGTGTAGCGAAGCCGTTCTGAAACCGGATGTCCTCGTCATTCAGGTAGAAGGTGACGAACGGATACGGTCCGCCGTCGGGATCGCGGAGCCGGGGCGCGAGCGCCGGAAACCGGTCGGCGATCTGGGCGACGACGTCGCCGAGGGTGGTGCCGTCCGCCTCGATGGTGGAGTGGCCGTCGGCCAGGCGGGCGAGCACGGTGGGCAGGCTAAAGGTCACGGCCATACAACGCCTCCAGTTCGCGGAGTCGGGGAGCGATGACGGGCGACTCGGGCAGTGCGCCCTGGAGCGCCTCGACGGTCTTGAGTCCGTTGCCGGTGATGCAGAGGACGACCTCGTCGTCCGGGCGGAGCCGGCCGGCGCGGGCCAGCGCCAGGGCACCGGCCACGGTCGCGCCGCCGGCGGTCTCGGTGAAGATCCCCGAGCTCTCGGCGAGGAGCCGGATGCCGGCGACGATCTCGGGGTCCGGCACCCCCGCCACCCAGCCGCCGGTGCGACGGATCGCCTCGGCGGCGAAGCGCCCGTCGGCCGGATTGCCGATCGCGATCGAGCGCGCGATCGTGTCCGGCACCACCGGATCGAGCCGGTCACCGCCCGACTCCACCAGGCGCACGATGGGTGCGCATCCCTGGGCCTGGGCGCCGAAGAGCCGGGGCCCCGGACCCGAGACCAGGCCGGCGCTGAGGAACTCGGCGAACCCCTTGTCGAGCTTGGTCACCAGCGAGCCGCCCGCCATCGGCGCCACCACGGCCGTCGGCGTGCGCCAGCCGAGCTGCTCGCAGATCTCGAAGGCGACCGTCTTGGAGCCCTCGCCGTAGTACCCCCGCAGGTTGATGTTGACCAGGCCCCAGCCGTAGCGGTCGGCCGCCTGGGCACAGAGCCGGTTCACGTCGTCGTAAGTGCCACGCACCCGCACCAGCCGCGGGCCGTACACCGCGGTGCCCACCACCTTGCCCAGCTCGAGATCGTGGGGAATGAAGATCCAGGCGGGGAGCCCGGCCCGTGCCGCCTGAGCGGCGACCGCGTTGGCCAGGTTGCCAGTAGAGGCGCAGCCTACCGTGCCGATGCCGAGCGCGCGGGCGGCGTTGAGCGCCGATGCGACCACCCGGTCCTTGAACGAGAGCGAGGGGTGGGAGACGGCGTCGTTCTTGAGCCAGAGGCGGGCGACACCGAGCGCCCGGGCCAGCCGGGGCGACTCGACCAACGGGGTGAAGCCGCTGTCCAGGGAAAGCGCCGGCTCGCCCTCGAACGGCAGCCACTCGCGGTAGCGCCAGAGCGTCTCCGGCCGGGCCGAGATCGTGGCTGTGTCGGGGAGGGGCCGGTCGGGATCGTAGCTTGGCTCGAGCGGGCCCAGACATTCGCCGCAGACCGCCTCGGCGGCGGCGGGATAGCGCGTGCCGCAGAGCCGGCAGCTCTGGGGCAATGCCCGAAGTGCCCGATCGAGCTCGGGCGCGAGGAGGGTGGTCATACTTTGGGATTCTCCCGCCTCGGCCCACCCGCGGCACCGGCCCAACGAAAAAAGCGCCCGGTGCCAAAAAGACACGCGGGACGCGAGGCTTTTTAGCATTTGTTTAACGTGGCTGCAATACGCCGCAAATGACCACGATCTTCAGTTGTCCTGGCCCACGTTAGCCAACTCCCACGCGGCGCGCAAGACCTCTCCGGCTCACCAGTCGCGATCGCCCTTGTTGGATTGCTTGTTCCGGCGCCCTTCGTGGCTGGTAAGCTGCTGCCGCTGGACCGCTTCGAGCAGACGCCGCGCCTCCTCCGGGGTCAGCTCCTCCACCGATTCGCCCTCGGCCGAGCCGAAGCCGCCGCCGGCCATCGCCCCGACCGCCGCGTCCGGATTTCCCTCGTAGCCGGGCACGTTCATGTTGCCCTGGCCGTAGTCGGCGTTGCGGCCGCGGCCCGAGGAGCCGCCGCTCGTCCGGTCGTCGCCCAGGCGGCGGAGCGCGATCTCCAGGTTCCACTTGGCGTCCTGGTCGCGCGGATCCAGGCGGAGCGCGCCCTCGAACGCTTCAGCGGCCCGGTAGAGCGGGTCGGGCGTGCCGGGCTTCTCCTCCGCCGCGCGCACCATCGCGTTGCCGAGGTTGAAGAGACTGCGCTGCCGGAGACCGGGATCGCCGGCGGCCGCGCGGAACTGCTCCGCGGCTTCCTCGTAGCGCTCCAGGCGATAGAGCGCGCTGCCGGCATCGAATGCCAGGCGCGCGGAGGTATCGCCGGTCTGGGCGGCGTGGAAGACGCCGTACGCGTCGCCGTACTTGCCCTGGTGATAGAGGCGCTCGCCGCGACTGGCCGCGGAGCAGGAGCCGAGTAATGCGGTGAGGATCGCGATCGCGAACGAAGCGAGGGAGCTCGCCCGGGCGCTCCGGGCCTGTCCAACCGAGGTCCCTCGGTCGCTTCGCTCCCTCGGGATGACACCGGAGCTCTCGTCCCAGTCCGCTGCGCCCCTGCGCCCCTGCGCCTTCGCGCCCTTGGGCCCCCGCGCCCTTGCGCCCCCACGCCCCACCCACTCCGCCCACATCAACAACATTACCGCCAGCGCGAGCGGCCACTGGAACCGGTCCGCTCGCTCCGACGCCTTCCGCGCGGAGAGCGCCCGCGGCCGTACCGCGTCGAGTCCGGACTCGAGCCGGCTCATCTCGTTCCGCCGGTCCCAATGGGCGAATGCTCCCCTGCTCGCCCGAGCGGCGGCCTGGAGGTCGCCCTCCTCCAGCCGGGAGACGACGATCTGACCGATGTGGTTGCGATGGTACTTCTCCGGCGCCTCGCCGCTGTCGGCCGGCACCGGTCCCCCGGCCGCGGTTCCCACCCCCACGGCGAACACCGGAAGGTCCTGGCGCCGGAGCTCGGCCGTCGCCTCCTCCATGTCACCCTCGCCGCTCTCGCCGTCGCTCAGCACCAGCACGGCCCGCCGTCCCTCGTCGCCCTCGTGCTCGAAGGTGCGCGCCGCGGTGATCAGCGCGGCCGACAGGTCGGTCGCGGGGTCGCCCAGATCGTCGGGGGTGGCCTGGTCGAGGAAGAGCCGCAGGGCGCCCCGATCGGACGTCAGCGGAAGCTGCAGGAACGCGCTGCCGCCGAACACCACGAGGCCCACCCGATCGCCGGGCGCACGCTCGGCGAGGTCCCAGGCGATCCGCTTGGCGGCGGCGAGACGGGTGCCGCCCGCGTCGGTGACCAGCATCGAGCGGGACAGGTCGAGCAGCACCAGCACGTCGCGGCCGGTCCGCACCAGATCGGCGGATCGTTCGCCCAGCTGCGGGCGGGCCAGCGCTACCAGCCCGAGGGCGAGCGCCGCCAGGCGAAGGGCCCAGAGCGCCGCCGTCGTGCGGGCCGAGGGGAGCGCCGACCCGCGACCGAGAACCGCCGGATCGCCGAAGCGG
>DATCWW010000114.1:0-10287 GCA_036566145.1 Gemmatimonadales bacterium | reverse complement strand
GGGCCCCCGCCTCTCCTCGGCGGCGGCCCACGCGTGGCCCTGGGTGCTGCTGGTGGTGATCCTGAGCATCGCCGCGTGGCGCTACGCGCGCGGCATCGCCTCGCCGTCCATGCGCCACGTGCGGCGGCCGGTGCGCCGGGCCCTGGTCTACTGGCGGCGCATGCCGATGTGGCCGCTGGTGGCGAGCGTGCCGATGAGCGTGGTGAACCTGGCGGCCCGGGTCGCCATCCTGCCGGTGCTCGCGTCCACCCTGCCGGAGGCGCCGCCGCTCGGGCCGATGCTGCTGGGCTCGTTCGCCCTGCTCTATAGCCAGCTGGTGCTGCCCACGCCCTCCGGTGCCGGCGCGGTGGAGCTGGGCTTCCTTGGCGGCGCCGCCGGCGATCTCGGCGACCGCTCCGGCTGGCTGCTTCTTGCCTGGCGGATCTACACCAACGGCCTGGGCGTGGTGCTCGGCGTGGTCCTCGCGGCGCACATCTACGGCTGGCCGGCGCTCCGCCGGCTAGCGCGGCGGTGGAGCGATCCCGACTAGCATCACCGTCCGCTCCAAGGCCTGCTCGACTCCATGCGCCACATCGGCCGGCGCCCAGACCACCGCGCCCGCTTCCGCCTCGAAGCTTTGGTCTCCCACCGCGAACCGGGCTCGGCCCGACACCACGTAGTAGAACTTGTCCGCGCCGGCGTGCACGTGGGCCGGCTGGCTCTGCCCGGGCTCGAAGCAGTTGAGGCCGACGAAGAGGCGGTCGCCCCGGAACAGGTCGGCTTTGGCGCCTTTGCCGGGTTGAAAGGAGACGAGGTCGGGGAGTCGGCGGACGTAACGATCCATGGCGCCCTCAAGATCCCTCGCTGCGCTCGGGATGACAACAGGGCGCTCGGGACGACCAGGGGGCCGCTCACCCGCCGCAGGAGACACCGTTACCTTTCCCATCCCGACCCAGCGACCTAACCCCGAGCCCCCTGGCCCCATGCCCGACACCCGCATCGAGCGCGATCCCCTGGGCGAGAAGCCCGTCCCCGCCGACGCATTGTACGGCATCCAGACCCTCCGCGCGGCGGAGAACTTCCCCATCTCGGGGCTTCGGCCACTGCCCGCATTCGTAGATGCCGTGGTGTGGATCAAGCTGGCGGCCGCCCTCACCCATCGGGAGACCGGGCGGCTCGAGCCGCGGCTGGCCGACGCGATCGTGCGGGCCGCCCACGAGGTGCTCGCCGGCCGCCACCGGGACCAGTTCATCGTGGACGTGTACCAGGCCGGAGCGGGAACCAGCCACAACATGAACGTGAACGAGGTGCTGGCGAACCGGGCCAACGAGATTCTCGGCGCCGCCCGCGGGTCGTACGCTCCGGTGCACCCCAACGATCACGTCAACATGGCGCAGAGCACCAACGACGTGATTCCCACGGCGATGCGCCTCGCCACGCTGGCCGCCCTGCCGCACACCCTGTCGGCGCTGGAACGCCTGGCGTACGCGCTCCTCGCCAAGGGCCAGGCGTTCGACGGCATCGTGAAGTCCGGCCGCACCCACCTGCAGGACGCCACCCCCATCCGCCTGGGCCAGGAGTTCACCGCCTACGGCCGGACCGTCCACCGGCACCGGGACAAGTTGACCCAGGCGGCCGACTGGCTGCGCGAGATGAACATCGGCGGGACCGCGGTCGGCACCGGGATCAACGCCGAGCCCGAGTACCCCGCGCTCATGGTGAAGCACCTGCAGGAGGTGAGCGGCCTGGAGCTCACGGAGGGCCACGACCGGGTGCAGCTCATGCAGTCCATGGGGGACATCGCCACCTTCAGCGGCGCGTTCCGGGCCTACGTGCTGGATCTCAACAAGATCGCCAATGACATCCGGTTGCTCGCCTCGGGTCCCCGCACCGGCCTCGCCGAGATCCTCCTGCCCGCCGTGCAGCCGGGCTCCAGCATCATGCCGGGCAAGGTGAACCCGTCGATCGCCGAGATGGTGAACCAGGTCTGCTACCAGGCGCTCGGCCTCGACACCACGGTCGCCATGGCGGCGGAGGCGGGGCAGCTCGAGCTCAACGTGATGATGCCGGTCATCGCCCACAACGTGGTCTTCTCGCTCATCATCGTGGGGAACGCATCCCGGGTCCTGGCGGAGCGCTGCGTGGACGGCATCCAGGCCGACGAGACCCAGTGCGCCTACTGGCTGGAGCGGAGCCCGGCACTGGTCACGGCACTCGCGCCCAAGATCGGGTATACCGAGGCCGCCAAGCTGGCCAAGGAGGCACTGGCCAGCGGGCTCACCGTCAAGCAGCTCGTCGTGAAGAAGGGGTTGCTGCAGGGCGCCGAGCTGGAGGAGGTGCTCGACCTCCGGGCCATGACCGAGCTCGGCGTGCCGGGCGGGAAGGGGATTCCGGCGGGGGGCTGACCCGCGCTAGTGCTGGGTCGGGGCCGGCCGGACGCCGCTGCTCGTGCCTCGGCGATCGGGTTGTTCCGTCCGGCGGCGCTCTTCCCGCCCATCCTCGACAATCGGCCCGCCCGGACGCGCGGGGACCGTGGGAGCGCCGGTCGTCATCTCGACGATCCGGTAGAGCGGTCCGTTCGGGAACTGCTGCTGCAGCAGTGAGAGCGACACGTTGTAGACCGGAACCCCGCCGAGCGTCCGGCCTTCCAGCGTCCCGTGGTGCGCGTGACCGTGGAACACGCAGTCCACCGGGTAGCGGGTGAGCGGCTCTTCCAGCCGGCTGGAGCCGAGATAGGGGTAGATCTCCAACGGCTCGCCCTCCACCGTCCCCGCGATCGGCGAGTAGTGCAGCAGGGCGATTTTCCGCTCGGTGCGCAGGCGGCTCAACGCCGTCTCCAGCTTGAGCGCCTCGTCGACCGCTTCCCGCACGAACAGCTTGATGATCTCCTCGCCCCAGGGGCCGAGGGCCCGGCGGCCGAACCCGCCGGCGAATCCCTTGACCCCGGCGAACCCCACCCCGTGCAGCTCGATGGCGTCGCCGTCGAGCACCTGGATCCCCGACTCGCACAGGATGCGCTTGAGCTCCGGCGCCTGCCCCGACTCGTAGTCGTGGTTCCCCAGCACCGCCACGATCGGCAGGCCGAGCCCCGCGAGCGCCTTGGCGATCTGGCGGCCCTCCTCCGGCTCGCCCCGGTCGGTCAGGTCGCCGCAGAGGACAAGGATGTCCGCCTGCTCGGCCACGTCGGTGAAGATGCTCTGCACCGGGGGGCCATAGGCCGCGCGCCCCAGGTGGATGTCGCCCAAGGCGGCGATCCGCACGACTCCGGAAGATTTGGGCATCGTCCCAGGAATCAACACCCCGGATGGCCCGACGGGCGGTGATCCCGGCCACACTCCCGCCGATCGGGCGACTGTATCATGATCTTCCCTTTGCCGGAGCGCCGGATGGGGCTGTCGCCCACCCACTCGATGGTCGAAACCCCGTCGCGCGCCTTTTATCGGGAGGCGATGGACGTCCTGTCCCGTGCGGGCATCCCGTTTCTGGTCGGCGGTACGTTCGCCTTCGTACACCAGGCCGGCATCGACCGCTCCACCAAGGACCTCGACATCTTCGTCCGCCCTTCGGACGTGCATCCGCTGCTCAACGCGTGCAACGCGGCCGGCTACGAGGCCGACCTGATCTACTCGCATTGGCTGGCCAAAATCCGCGGCGCGACCGGGTTCATCGACGTGATCTTCAGCTCCGGAAACGGCTTCGCGGTGGTGGACGACCAGTGGTTCGAGCATGCCGCCGAGCGCGAAGTCCTGGGAACGATCGTCAAGGTCGCCCCGGCGGAGGAGAGCGTCTGGTCCAAGGCCTTCGTGATGGAGCGGGAGCGCTACGACGGCGCGGACGTAGCCCACATCATCCTCGCCTACGGCGACCGGATGGATTGGCGCCGGCTGATGGATCGCTTCGGCCGGTACTGGCGCGTTCTGCTGTCACACCTGGTCCTCTATGGCTTCATCTACCCCAGCGCTCGCACGCGGGTGCCCGCCTGGGTGCTGCACGAGCTCATGGAACGGCTGGCGGCCGAAGTCGATTCGCCCGACGCGGATGATCCGGTGTGCTATGGAACCCTGCTCTCCTGGTCCCAGTACCTGGGCGACGTGCTCGGCGGCTCGTTTCGCGACGCCCGGATCCGGCCCTACGGCAACCTGACCGCCGAGGAGGTCGCCCGCTGGACGTCGGCGGAAAAGAAGTAGATATTGCCCCTCATGCGGGTGACCACCTGGACCGAGTACAGCCTCATCATCTCCATCCATCTTGCCAAGCGCGGTCGCTCCGGCAACGGGCCGGTGGCTGCCCGTGAGCTGGCCGACAGCGAACGGCTGCCGGCCGACTACGTCGAGCAGATCCTGCTGCGCCTCCGGCGGGCCGGACTGGTGGAGAGCGTTCGGGGAGCCAAGGGCGGGTACTTCCTGGCCCGGGACCCCGGCGCCATCTCGGTGCGGGACGTCATGAGCGCGTCCGAGCGTCAGACCTTCGAGGTCAACTGCGACAGCCACCCGGTCGATGCCGAGCGATGTAGCCCCGGCTCGACCTGCAGCATCCGGCCGGTCTGGCATGCCCTCCAGCAGCGGGTGGACGAGCTGCTGGCGAGCATCACCCTGGCCGACCTGATGAAGCAGGAGACGCAGGTCCAGGAGTTGGTCGGGATCTCATCGGCGAGCTAGCGCGGCCGAGCGCGCGGCATCGACCCGACCTGACCGGTCGGGTTTTTTCTTTTGGGGGACATGCATGACCGCTGTGCGACATCTGGCCACGGCTCGGGAGCCGGCGCTCTGGCAGGCGGTGGGGAACACGCCGCTCTTTCCGCTGGTGACCGACCCGGGCGGCCGTCCCCGGCTCTGGCTCAAGGCCGAATGGCTCAACCCCGGGGGCAGCGTGAAGGACCGCGCGGCGCGCGCCATTCTGCGCGACGCCATCCGCCGGGGCGAGCTCCCGGCCAAGCGGCTCCTCGACGCGTCCAGCGGCAACACCGGGATCGCCTACGCCATGCTGGGTGCGGCGGCGGGGGTCCGGATCACCATCTGCCTTCCCGGCAACGCCAGCCCCGAGCGGCGCGCCTTGCTCGAGGTGTACGGCGCCGAGGTCATCGTCACCGATCGCCTCGAGGGCACCGAGGGGGCCGCGCGGCGGGCGGGCGAGCTCGCGGCCGAGGATCCGGCGCGCTACTACTACGCCGACCAGTACAGCAATCCGGCCAATCCCCAGGCCCACCGGGAGACCACCGGACCCGAGGTCTGGGCCCAGACCGGTGGACGGGTGACCCACTTCGTCGCGGCGATGGGCACCACGGGAACCATGATGGGCACCGGCGGGTACTTGAAGGAGCGGAACCCGGCCGTCCGGCTCGTCGGGGTCCAACCCGACTCACCGTTCCACGGCCTCGAGGGACTCAAGCATCTCGCGACGACCGGCTCGCCCCCCGCGCTCTACGATCCGGCGGTGCCGGACGCGATCGCCGAGATTCCGACCGAGCTGGCCGACCGGACCGCGCGCCGCTTCGCCCGGGAGAGCGGAATCCTGGTGGGCTGGTCCGCCGGGGCGGCACTCGCCGCCGGGCTCGACATCGTGGCCCGCGAGCCCGAGGCGCAGGTGGTGGTGATCGGGTGCGACACCGGGTCGCGCTATCTGAGCGAGCCGCACCGGTGGAGGGAACCGTGAGTCTCCGCCTGCCCGGCACGCTGCTCGCAGAGATCGGCCGCCACGGGTCCGCGGCGTACCCGGCCGAATGCTGCGGGGCGCTGGTGGGACGGAGCGGTGGGAACGGCGCCGGGGGCAAGGAGGCCGTGCGGCTCTGGCCCGCGGTCAACCGCCGGACCGACGATCCCCACCGCTATCTGATCGCGCCGGACGACCTCCGCCGGCTGGAGCGCGAGGTGCGGGCCGAGGGGCTGGAGATCGTGGGGTACTACCATTCGCACCCCGATCATCCGGCGGTGCCGTCGGCCTACGACACGGCCCACGCCTGGCCGTGGTACAGTTATCTGATCGTTCGTATCGAGCAGGGGCAGCCGCGGGAGGCGGCCAGCTACACGCTGGATCCCGACCGGCCGCTCATGCATTCCGAGCCACTCGAAGTGCTCAGCGAGGTGTGACCATGTCCGTGACTGTGACCATCCCCACGCCTCTGCGCGGGTTTACCGGGGGCGCCGACGCGGTGGAGCTTGCGGGTGGCACCGTGGGCGAGGTGATCGACGGGCTCCTGGCCGCACACGGCGGCCTCAAGCGGCACCTCGTGCAGGACGACGGGCGCCTCCGGAACTTCGTCAATCTGTACCTCAACGACACCGATATCCGGCACCTCGCGTCCACCGAAACCCCGGTCCGGGAGGGCGACGTGCTCACCATCGTGCCGAGCATCGCGGGCGGGCGCCCGGCGGTGGAGACCGAGCTGCCCAAGCTCTCCCACGCCGAGGTGCTGCGCTATTCCCGTCACCTCCTCCTCCCGGAGGTCGGCGTCGAGGGGCAGCGGAAGCTCAAGGCGGCGCGTGTCCTCACAATCGGCGCCGGCGGACTCGGCTCCCCGCTCTCGCTCTATCTCGCGGCCGCCGGGGTCGGGACCATCGGTATCGTGGACTTCGACGTGGTGGACCTGACCAACCTTCAGCGCCAGATCGTCCATGGCACCTCCACCCTGGGGAAGTCCAAGCTGGAGTCGGCCAAGGCGCGGCTGATCGATCTCAACCCGAACCTCAAGGTGGAGAGCCACGAAGTTCGGCTCAGCGCCGAGAACGCGCTGGAGATCATCCGGGAATACGACATCGTGGTGGACGGCACCGACAACTTCCCCACCCGGTACCTGGTGAACGATGCCTGCGTGCTGCTCGGCAAGCCGAACGTCTACGGCAGCATCTTCCGCTTCGAGGGCCAGGCCTCGGTGTTCTACGCCAAGGAAGGCCCGTGCTACCGCTGCCTCTACTCCGAGCCGCCGCCTCCGGGACTGGTGCCCAGCTGCGCCGAGGGTGGGGTGCTGGGCGTGCTGCCGGGGATCATCGGGAGCATTCAGGCGCTGGAGACGATCAAGCTGATCATCGGCGCGGGCGACACCCTGATCGGCCGGCTGGTGCTGTTCGATGCGCTCAAGCTCAAGTTCCGCGAGCTCAGGCTTCGAAAGGACCCGGAGTGCCCGCTCTGCGGCGAGCATCCCACCATCCACGAGCTGATCGATTACGAGGCCTTCTGCGGCATCGGCGCCGCGCCGGCCTACCAGGGCCCCGAGATCGTGGCCGAGCAGCTCAAGGACGAGCTGTCCGAGAAGAATGACGAGCTGATCCTGATCGACGTCCGTGAGCCCCACGAGTGGGAGATCGCGCATATCGGCGGCGCGCGGCTCATCCCCCTGGGTCAGCTGCCCGACCGCATTCCCGAGCTCGACGGCCACGCCGAGATCGTGACGTACTGCCACAAGGGCTCACGCTCGATGAAGGCGTTGGAGATCCTGCGCGGGGCGGGGCACAGCCGGGTGCGGAGCCTGGCCGGCGGGATCGACGCGTGGGCGGCGCGGATCGAACCGGGGATGGCGAGGTACTAGGCGCCGGGGCGCTCGGTCGCTGGGGCCCAGGGTACAAACGAAGCGACCCCCCGATGCTTGCCGTCGGAGGGTCGTGCTGTATCGCTCTGCTGCGCCCCTGATGCCGAAGGCGGGACTCGAACCCGCACGGGCTTGCGCCCACTGCGCCCTGAACGCAGCGCGTCTACCAGTTCCACCACTTCGGCGAAGCGCGCAAAGCTAGTGGCAGTTCCGAGCCCGGTCAACCCGGCCCGTTGACCCGTCGGAAGTGGTGGCCTATCCTTTGCTTAGGATTCCCACGTGAGCCCCGAACCCCCCCCGCCCGCCGAGCGCCGCCAGTCGGTCGCCCGCAACCCGAAAGCGACCCACGATTACCACATTCTGGAAACATGGGAAGCGGGCATCGTACTCACCGGCACTGAGGTCAAGTCGTTGCGCAACGGCAAGGCATCCATCAAGGAAGCCTACGCCCGGGTCCGCAAGGGCGAGGTCTTTCTCGAAGGGATGAACATCACCCCCTACGAGCAGGGCAACCGCTACAACCACGATCCTGTCCGGAGCCGGAAGGCCCTGCTGCACCGGCGCGAGATCGAGAAGCTGATCGGCGCGGTCGAGCAGAAGGGGCTCACCCTGGTGCCGCTCGAGCTTTACTTCCGGAATGGCCGCGCCAAGGTGACACTGGCTCTTGGCCGGGGCAAGAAGCTCCACGACAAGCGTGAGGACCTGAAGCGCCGGGTGACCGAGCGTGAAACGGCGCGGGCGGTCTCCATCAAAGGTCGCCGGTGATCGCCGTTCTCGGGCTTCTCCTGGGTCTCGGGCTCGCCGCCCCGCGGGAGGTCATCGTGACCGGCCCGGGTGGCGAGCGCCGGGTGCCGGTCCGCTCCGGTCCGGCCGGCGCCCCGATGCTTCCCGCGCCCCAGCTCCTCGGCGCCCTCGGCGGCTCGATCCGGGTGGAAGAGGGATGGGCCGAGGTGGTGGTGGCCCGGCAACCCTTCCGCTTCCTGGTGGGCGCTCCCCTCTATGTGTTCAGCAGCCAGCTTCAGACGCTGGCCGCTCCGGTCTGGCTGAGCCGCGACACGCTCTACCTCCCGTTTCAGTTCGTGTCGGAGATCATTCCCTATTACCTGGGTGAGCGGTACCGCTACGACGGGCGCCGGGCGCGGCTGGAGGAGATCGTAGGTGACCGCAGCCCCGCGCCGGTACCCGGCCCTCGCCTGGCCAACGGTCTCCAACCGGGGCACATCGTCACCATCGATCCGGGACACGGCGGGGTCGATCCCGGGAATCCGGGGACCTACTTCCCCCGGGGCGTCCGGGAGAAGGACGTCACCCTCCAGGTCGGCATCCTGCTCCGTGACGAGCTCAAGCGCCGCGGGGTCGGCGTGCGGATGACCCGGACCTCCGACACGCTGATCGCGCTCGGCGACCGGGGCGGGTACTGCACCGCCGCGTGCGATCTCTTCGTGAGCCTGCACGTCAACTCGCTGGCGCGCCGGCGCGGGTACACCGAGATTCGCGGCTTCGAGACCTATTTTCTCGCCGAGGCCCGCACCGAGGATGCCGCCCGGGTCGCCAAGATGGAGAACGACGCGGTCCGGTTCGAGACCGGCGACAACGAGGCGCCGATGAGCGGGGGGCTCGACTTCATCCTGAAGGACCTCCAGCTCAACGAGCACCTGCGGGAGTCGGCCCGGGTGGCCGAGCTGGTCCAGAGGGGCCTCAAGGGCGTGCATACCGGGGACGATCGGGGCGTCAAACAGGCAGGCTTCATGGTTCTCACCACCGCACGGCGGCCGGCCATCCTGGTCGAAATGGGATACAGTACCAATCCTCAGGACGGCCGCTTCCTCACGGCCCGGAGCAGTCAGCGCGCCATGGCCTCAGCCATCGCCGACGCCGTCGTCGAATATCTGCGGGAGTACGAGCGCAAGACGGGATCCGCGGACGGGGGCGTGCCCCAGTGAGGATGCCGCTGCGCGTGGTGACGTGCTGCCTCGAGCTGCTGCTCCTGGGTGGGTGCGTGTACTACAACGGCATGTACAACACCAAGCGCCTGGCCGGCTCGGCCCGGAGCGCCGAGCGCGACGGGCGCACCTTCGAGGCCACCAACTTCTGGGGCCAGGTGATCACCCGGGCCGACACGCTGGTGGCCCGCCATCCGGACAGCAAGTACGTGGACGAGGCCCTGATGCTGAAGGGCACCGCGCTGTCCCACCTCGGGCAGTGTCCCAGCGCCATGGCCCCGCTCGGCCGGGTCGCCCAGGTCCAGGGCTCGAACGACGCGGTGGAGGACGCGTACCTCGCGCTCGCCCGCTGTCACCTCGAGCAGGGCGACCCCGCCGCGGCCGAGCTCGCCGTTGCCCGGCCGTTGCGGAGCAAGGAGAAATACCGTCGGCAGCAGGCGCGGCTGGTGCACGCCAAGGCCCTCCGGCTCACCGGCCGGCCCGCCGAGGCGGTGGCCGTGCTGGACAGCCTGCACGGCGACCGCGTCGCCGACGAGCGACTCCTCGCGCTGGCGGCCGCCGGTCATCGGGACCAGGCGGTCCAGCTGGCCGACTCCCTGCTCGCCCGCCCCGACAGCGGCCGGGTCTGGGACACGCTGGTCGTGACGGTCGGCCGGAGCGATCCGCTGGCCGCGTCGCACATCGTGGATAGGCTCGTCGCACGGCCGGGCACGCCGCCGGTGAGCCAGACGCGCTGGCTCATCGACGACGCGCTCAGGCTGGAAGCCGCCGACACCGCCCGCGCGACCGCTCGCCTGGCGCAGGCCGCGAAGGTGGGCGGCACGTCCGCGGCCGGAGTGTCGG
>DATCWW010000190.1:0-2283 GCA_036566145.1 Gemmatimonadales bacterium | reverse complement strand
TCCAGGTTCGGTCGCCGTCTGCTCGTGCTGTTCGTCGGCTGTGCGGTCGTGCCGATCGCGCTGGTCGCGTCGATCTCCTACCGCCACGTCACCCGCTATCTCGAGGCCCAGAGCAGTAGCCGCCTCGATCACGCGTCGGAGGCGCTGGCCCAGGCCATGTTCGAGCGGCTGCTCCTGCTCGACGCCACGCTGAAAAGCATCCCTCCTCGCGCGGTCGCGCAGCTCCGCGAGCCCGGCACGCCACCGCCGATCCGGCCGGAGCCTGCCCCACGGATCCCGAATCAGCGCCGCAGTGGACCACCCAGCCGACTGGGGGGTGAGCGCCACCCCGACCTCGACGCCAACCGGCTGTTGAGCACCGGCCTCGACCTCCTGGCGAGCCGGCGCTTCGTCGCCCTCGAATTCGTGGCGGATGACGGCCGGCGCACGCCGGTGTTCGGCCAGATGGCGGCGCAGCCCCCGTTGGGCACCGCCGAGCGGGACGATCTCGCAGCCGGCCTTCCCCTGATCGTCACCCGGCCCACGCCGCGGGGCGACCGCCGGGTGTATCTCCTCCGTCGGATCGGCCGGGCGGGTGAGTCGGAAGGGCTGCTGGTTGGGGAGATCAGGCCGGAGTTTCTCTGGGGCTCGCTGGACCTCGGCCTGCCGTCGCGCGACACCCGCATCACCCTCCGGGACGACTCGGGACATCTGCTGTTCGCGTCGACCGCCGCGCAGGCCGGCTGGGAGCCCGACGCCGAGCTGGCGGCATTCGCTCCGGCGAAGGTGACGCCGGGGACCGATCCGTACATCTCGTCCACCCAGGTGATCTACCTGGACGAAGTCTTCTCCGGGCCGGTCTGGAGCCTCGTGCTCAGCCAATCGCGGGAAGACGTGCTCGGCCCGATGGTGAGCTTTACCCGCATGTTCCTGCTCCTGGTGATACTGGCGAGCGTGCTGGTGCTGATCGTGAGCAACGACCAGATCCGACGCAGCCTGACCCCTCTGCAGGCGCTGCAACAGGGCACCCGGCGCATCGCCGAGCGCGACTTCGCCAGCCGGGTCACGGTGCGGAGCGGGGACGAGCTGGAGGAGCTGGCCGAGTCGTTCAACGCGATGGCGGGGCGGCTCGACCGCCAGTTCCAGGCGCTGTCCACCGCCGCGGAGATCGACCGGGCGGTGCTCGCCGCAACGGATGCCGACGAGATCGTGGGCACGCTGCTCTGCCGGATGCCCGACATCTACCCCTGCGATGTCGCCGGCGTGACCCTGATGGCCGCGGACGGTGCCAAGTCCCTCCCGGCCGTGACGGTCGACTACGGCGGCAACGTCCGCCACGACTCCCGGGTCGATCTCCACGCAGGGGATGTCCAGGACCTGCTCGAAGGCCCCGAAGTCCGCCTGGTGCAGCGGACCGAGGACGATCCCCTCCCCGCCTATCTCGCGCCCCTGGGAGCGCTGGGGGCCGCCTCATTCTGCGTCCTCCCGCTCCGCTATCAGCACCAGCTGGTCGGCGTCGTGGCGCTGGGTGACCGCGGTGTGCGACCCACCGACGATGACGAGCGGATTCAGGCCCGCCGGGTGGCCGACCAGGTCGCCATCGCCCTGGCCAACGCGCGGATGTTGCAGCAGGTGCGCACCCTCGCCTACGTGGACAGTCTCACCGGCCTGCCCAACCGGCTGTCCTACAAGGAACGGCTGGCGCGCTCGCTGGAGGATGCCGGCCGTCACGGCCGGCTCGTGGCGGCGCTGTTCATCGACCTCGATCACTTCAGCCGCATCAACGACACACTCGGTCACGAAGCGGGCGACTACCTCCTGCAGCAGGTCGCGGGACGGCTCCGCGCGTCGTGCCGGGAGCGGGAGGACGAGGTCGGTCCGGCCTCGGCCGCGCTCGATCCGGAGGTCGCCCGACTCGGGGGGGACGAGTTCACGGTGATCATGCCGGGGCTCGCCGACCCGGAGGATGCCGCCAAGCTGGCCCGCCGCATCCTCTCCAGCCTGGCCCATCCGTTCCGACTGGCCGGCCGGGAGATCTTCGCGAACGCCAGCATTGGGATCGCGATCTACCCCTACGACGGGAAAGATCTGGAGATGCTGCTGATGCACGCCGACACCGCGATGTACAAGGCGAAGGAGCTGGGTGGCGGCAGCTACCAGGCGTATTCGCGGGCGATGAACGCGTCGGCCCTGCAGCGGCTCACGCTGGAGCAGTCGCTCCGCCGGGCGCTGGAGCGGCAGGAGTTCGAGGTCCACTACCAGCCGATCGTCGAAGCACGGAGCGGACGCCCGGTGGCGGCCGAG
>DATCWW010000101.1:0-16190 GCA_036566145.1 Gemmatimonadales bacterium | reverse complement strand
CACGGGCGAGCGCGCGGCGCAGCGCCTGGTCCAGCGCCGGGGATACCTCCGGGCGGTGGGTCAGGAGGCTGGGCGCCGCCTGGGTGAAGCGGCTGATGAGCTGGCTCTGGGGCGTGTCGCCGCCGAACGGGGGCTCGCCCGCGAGCATCTCGAACAGGGTGCACCCGAGCGCGAAGAGATCGCTGCGTCCGTCCACCACGCGCTCGCCCGCGGCCTGCTCGGGACTCATGTAGGTCGGCGTGCCCAGGATCAGGCCGGGGGCCGTGAGCCCGTCGGGGCCGGCCGCGTCGAGCGCGCGCGCGATCCCGAAGTCCGCCACCAGCGCGCCGTCCTCGTGCAGCAGAATGTTCTCGGGCTTGATGTCCCGGTGCACCACGCCCTGGCGGTGGGCATACGCCAGCGCCGCCCCGACCTGGCGGGCGATCTCCAGCGCGTCGCCCAGCGGCAGCCGGCGCTCCCGGTTGAGCCGGGCCCGGAGCGATTCGCCCTGGACGTACGGCATGGTGTACCAGAGGAGCCCGTCGGTCTCGCCCGAGTCGAACAGCGGCAGGATGTGGGGATGGTGGAGGCGCGCGGCAAGCCGGATCTCCCGCACGAAGCGCTCCGGCCCGAGAAGCGGGGTGACCTCCGGATGCAGCACCTTGAGCGCGACGGGCCGGTCATGCCGGAGATCGTGCGCCAGATAGACCGTAGCCGTCCCACCGCGCCCCAGCTCGCGCTCCACCGGGTAGCGGTCCGCCAAGGGAAGGAGTCGATCAGCGAGGTGAGTCACCGGCGTTCGATGCGGAGTTGCCCAACGGTACCCTGGGGAGGGAGCCGGGGCTAGAGCGGGCCGCGGCCCGCGGCCGCCGACTCAGGCGTAGCGATGGACTCCGGTGGCCTTGAAGGCGGCGTACACCCAGGCGCCGTCGGCGAGGGACAACGCCGAGATCGCCTCCCGGGTGACTTCGGCCACCAGGGTCGGCCGGCTGTTGAGCACCACCCGGACCCGCTCTCCGCCCGGGGGCTCGGGGACCATCTCCACCACGTTCCCCGCGAACACGTTCTGCGCGCTCCCGTCGGGCGGGCGAAGCGAAAGCGTGATCTCCCGCGGACTCACCGTGAGGTACGCCGCGCCGGGCCCCGCGACCTCGCTGATCTCCACCAGCCCCTCCGGCGTCCGGATCGTGGGCTCCGGACCATCGGTCGTTACCGGGCGGCCCACGAACAGGTTGGTCCCGACCAGTTCCGCCACGAACGGTGTGCGGGGATAGCGAAGCAGCTCCTCCCGCGTGCCGGCCTGGGCGACCCGTCCCTCATCGAGCACCACGATCTGGTCGCTCAGCACCAGGGCCTCGACCGGGTTGTGGGTGACGTACAGCGTGAGGCAGGGCAGGCGGACGAGCAGTGCGCGAAGCTCCACCCGGAGGGCGCGGCGGGTCTGCAGGTCGAGGGAAGACAGGGGCTCGTCCAGCAGCAGCACCGCGGGCTGGAGCGCCAGGGCGCGCGCCAGCGCCGCGCGCTGCTGCTGCCCGCCGGACAGCTCATGGGGACGCCGCCGGGCGAGCTCCGGAATGCCGACCAGGGTGAGCGCCTCCGTGACGGCGGAGGTGATGCGATGGCGGGGCATGCCGCTGGCCCGTGGTCCGAAGGCCACGTTGTCGAAGACCGACAGGTGGGGGAACAGGGCGTAATCCTGGGGCACGTAACCGATGTCCCGCTCCCAGGCGGGCCGGTGCAGGTTCCGTCCCGCGTCGGCGTACTGCTGAGCGCCGACGGTCACGTGGCCCCGGTCCAGCCGGTCGAGCCCGGCCACCAGACGCAGGACGCTGGTCTTGCCGGCACCGCTCTCGCCCACCAGCACCGTGGTGGTGCCCGGCTCGGCCTGGAAGGCGACGTCGAGCTGGAACTCCCCCCGGCGCTTACCGAGGAGCGCGTCGAGCACGGCCAGGGAGGCGCGAGGGGGCCAGCCGGATGCAAACGAGCACGGTGAGTGAGACGGCCAGCAGGAGGACCGACAGCACGATCGCCGCCTCGACATCGCTCTGCAGCGCGAGGTACACCGCGAGCGGCATGGTCTGGGTCACGCCCGGCATGTTGCCGGCAAACGTGATGGTGGCACCGAACTCGCCCAGCGCGCGGGCCCAGCTCATGGCCGCCCCCGCCAGCAGCGACGGCGCGGCGAGCGGAACCAGGACCCGCAGAAACGCGGTCCCCGGCGCTGCCCGCAGGCTGGCGGCCGCGTCGAGATACTTGCGATCCACTTCCGCGAAGCCCGCCCGGGCGGCGCCCACGAAGAAGGGCGCGGCCACGAAGGCCTGTGCCACGATCACGCCCAGGGTCGTGAACGGAAGACTCACGCCGAACAGCGCCAGGGCCTGCCCGGCCAGGCCCGTCCGGCCGAAGGCCGTGAGCAAGGCCACCCCGGCCACGGTTGGCGGGAGCACCATCGGCAGGTCGATCAACACCTCCAGGGCGTGCTTGCCCCGGAAATCGGCCATGTTGAGGGCGTATGCGACCGGCAACCCCAGCGCGACGACGGTGACCGTGGCGGCGAGCGAGGTGACGAGGCTCAACCTGAGCGCCTCGAGGATGAGCGGCTGCCGAACGCGATCGAGCAGCTCGCCGGGCGAGACCCGGAGGACCAGACTGAGAAGGGGTAGTCCCAGGAGGAGGACCAGCGCCGCGCCAAGCGCGATGGCGACGATTCGGAGCACCCGCCCAGTGAGGCGGCGCCGACCCGGCAGGGCGGGAGAGCTCAGGGGTGCGTGCCCTCCGCCGCCGCCGGTGTGGCGGCCCCGGCAGCCGGCAGCAACCCGTGTCGCTGGAGCACGGCCTGCCCCTGGGGGCTCGTCACCAGGGCGATGAAATCGCGCGCCGCCTGGGCATTCCCGGCCGACTTGAGCACCGCTATAGGATAGGTAGCGATGGAGTTGTACGGATCCGGGATCTCGAGCACCTTGACATAGCGGGCGACCGACGGGGTCACGTCCGACCGGTACACGATCCCCGCGTCCGCCTCGCCCAGCTGCACCTTGGCCACCACGCTCTTCACGTTCTCCTCCTGCGATACCACGTTCGCCAGCACGCGGTGGTGGTAGTCCTCCGGGTATCCCTCCGCCCCGGCCAGCTTGCCCAGCGCCTCTCGGCTGTACTTCCCGACGGGCACGGCCTCGGCGGCGAGCACGATCTTGGTTCCCCGGCGGGCGAGGTCCTCCAGCCGACCGATGCGCGCCGGATTGGTGCGCGGCACGATGGCGACCAGCCGGTTGCGGGCGAAGACGGCCGGCTCTCCGTCCACCTGCCCCTTCTCGACGACGGAGCTCATCCACCGCTGGTCCGCCGAGGCGAACACGTCCGCCGGCGCTCCGTGCTCGATCTGCAGGGCGAGCTGCTGCGAGCCCGCGAAGTTGAACCGGACGGTCAATCCCGGATGTGACTGCTGCAGGGACAGTCCCAGCTCCTGGAAGGCCTCGGTCAGGGACGCCGCCGCGTAGACGTTCAACGTGGCCGACGGCGCCGGTACCACCGGCGTGAGCACCGGAATGCCGGCGAGGACGAGGTGCCGAACGAAGCGATTCATGAGCCTGGGTGGCCTTTCCCGATCATGACCTCGGTGGACTTGATGACCGCGTACACCATGTCCCCGACCCGGAGCCGCAGGCGCTCGGCCGAGCTGCGGGTGATCACGGCGGTGAGCTCCTGATCACCTATCGCGAGGCGAACTTCAGCCATCAGCCCCTCGATGGTCAGTCCCACGACGCGACCGGAGAGCTGATTCCGGGCACTGAGATCCAAACCGGAACCGCCCGGGGCAGGCGCGCCCAGCGTGGCCTCGAGTGCCCGCTGGTCGAACAGCCACCGCCGGCCGACCCGCCGACCGGGCAGCTTGCCCGCGCGGGCGAGCGCCTGAACCCGCTTCACGTTCATGTGGAGGAACGAGGCGGCTTCCTCGGCGCTTAACATATCCATATATTCCCCTATAGTACCTCAATCGTCGCTGCTGGCAACCCAAAAGCTCCACCCATCAGCCTTCGGACCGCGCATGCCACCCCAGGTGCAACGGCGAGGGCCAGAACGTCACGGCGAACACCGACTCGACGCTGCTCTGGGTCGGGCGCGCCACCGTGCGGCCCATCGCGTTCGTCACCCTGGGCGCGAACTTCGCGTCCTACGGCTCCGACAGCACCCGCTACGGCGTGGACGCGGCGGTGGAATACATGGGGGCGGCCTTCGAGGGAGAATACCTCGGCCAGCATCGGGACGGCGGCACTGCGGATGACGGCGGATGGTACGCTCAGGGCACCTGCCGCGTGTTACCCTGGGTGCAGCTGGTGCTCAAGCAGGAGGATTTTCGTCGGTCGGAGATCGGCGAGGCGCTGCACAACCGGGCCACGACCGGCGGCGTCAACGTGGAATTCGGCGGCGGGAAGGTGCGGCTCCTGGCGGACTACGTCTCCCGGAAGATCGGCACGCCGGGCACCCGCAAGAGTCAGCTGATCACGCAGGCCCAGGTGAAATTCTGACCGACCCGGAGATCCGCTCCCGTCCCCACTCGGCGAACAGGCGCTGGCAGTAGGGGATTCCCTCCGAGGACTTGGTCGCGACCTTTCGTCCATCCCCCAGCACCGCGAAGGCGCAGAACTGCGCGACGGTGGGCTTGCCGTTGGGCCCGGTGCATTCGGGGACCGCGGTCCGGTTGGTCTCCACCCACACCGACGAGCCTGGATGATCCCGCTGCCACTGGGCACAGCGCCCGTTCATGTCGGGATCGACCTGCACCCCCTCGGGCTGCACCACGATCCGCTTGACCTTGGCCGCCAAAGACGGAGTGCGGGCGCCGGTCGTGGTCCTGCCGCCGGAGTCCGCGGTCTCCACGCTCGGCCGGACGAATTGCCAGGGCGTGCACTTTTCCCGCCCCAGGCGGCCGTGCCGGACGGCGGCGACGCAGGAGTAGCCGGTGGCGGTCTGGCCCGGCGGCGGCGCCGGCACGATGGCGGTGTCGACGGTTTCCTCGCTCGGGACGGTGGAGAACTGGGCCACGTTGCCGTCGCCCAACCCCACCTCGACCCGCACCGACTCGGCCACGGCCACCGCCCCCGCGGCCTCCAGGTGCCATTGGACCGCCACGGTCAGGCTGTCGCCTTCGGAGAGAATGTCCGAGCGCACGTCTTCGGCGCGAGGCAGTTTGGGCTGAATCAGCGCGTGTCGGAGCTTGCGGCCCACCACGAAGACCGCCCCGGCGATGATGAGCAACACGATGATCGGCGGAAGCAGCCGCTTCCAGAGCGCCGGCTTCTTGGGCTCGATATCGATGACTTCCGGCTCGTGGCGCCGCACTACTGCACCAATCCCAGCACGGCCGGGCCCTGCTCGAAGACGACGTCCACCGGGATCTTCCGGGTGGCGAGCCGGTCGAGGTCGGCCTGGAGGTCGGGGGCGATGGCGCCGCGCTCCGCCAGGAAGGCGGTCACGCCCGCATAGTCGCCGTCGCCCTGGAAGCGCAGGATCTGCTGGGCCATGGAATCGACCCCTGCGCGCATCTTGCCCAGGTCGACGCGATACCGGCCCGACGCGCTGTCCCGAACGAAGGCGCCGCGATCGCGCAGATAGGAGAACTCGGCCGCGTTGGCCCGGCCGTGGGCCGTGCCGGCGCCGAACCGCACCGAGCGGATGATCCCGGCCAGGAAGGTGACGTAGTAATCGTCCAGAGAGGCGCCCTTGAGCTCGCCCTGTTCCTGCAGCCGAGTCACCATGTAGAGGCCCAGGATGTCCGCCTTGCCCTCCTCCAGCGCGGAGGCCTGCTCCTTCAGCGCCTGCCGGACCGTCCCCTTCCCGTCGATCGTGTTCTTGATGCCGAGCCCGTGCGCGACCTCGTGGAACATCACATTGGCGAAGAAAGCGTCGAAGCCGATGTGCCGCCGCTGGTCAGGGGCGATCAGCTCGTCGGCGATGGGGACGAGGATCCGGTCGAACTTGGCCCGCATCGCGTTCTTGAGCTGAAGCCGGCGGGTGCCGCGCCGAAGCTGCACTTCCTCGTCGTTGGGCAGGTTGATCGCGATGGTCTTCGACCCGGCGTTGGCGTGGCCGGCGTAGTAGACGACGTCGTACGCGTTGAGATCGGAGTCGCTGCCCGGCTTCTCCCGCTTGTACGCGGCGGGCACCGGAAGCCCGCGCTGGAGTGCCGGCAGGAGCGTGATGTACCGGCTCAGCCGGCGGCTCCATTCCTGGTCCTTGACCAGCACGTACGCTTCGTGGGCGGCCTTGTAGCCGAAAAGCTCGTCCTCGTAGGTCTCGATCGGCCCGATGACGATGTCGATCGGGTTGTCCTTCATGTCCATCCAGGCCAGGTCGCTGGTCCGGTACTCGTCCGTCTCCAGGGCCTTGGCCCGCAGCTCGAGGTAGTGCCGGAGCTTCGGGTCGCGGGCCAGGGCGGCGGCCTCGCGGAGCCTGGCGGCCGCTCGGCGGGTCGGCTCGGGATAGGCCTGGTGATAGGGGAGCGCCGTGAGCCCGCCGGACGAGTCCCGCCGCACCACCGTGTAGAGGCTCCGGAGCGCCTCGCCGGCGGCCTTCGATCGGCCGGCGGCCGCCTCGAACTCTTCCTTCTTCATGTCGTGGGGATAGAACTCGCCGCCGGGGGGCCGCGGCCCCACGCCGGGCACGAATGGCGCCCAGCCGTCGAGCCGGTCCCAGGGTCCGTAGTTGATGTCGACGTAGCGGCGGAGGGTGCTGTCCTTGATGGTGGCGAGGAGGGAGTCTTCGGCCGCGTAGGCCTGCTCACGGAAGATGGTGTCCATCTCCCTGGCCGCGTCGATCAGGATCGGCAGCATCCGGCGCTCGGCGTCGCCGAGCTTCTCCAGGTCGGCATTGAGCCGCACCGGCGTGTACTGGGCCACCTTGGCGGCTACCGACGAATCGGCCGTGGTCGTGCTCGCCGCGGTGCTCCGCGCCTGCTCGGCGTCAGCGCCGCAGCCCAGGCTGCCCGCCACGATGACCACCGCAAGCGGCGTCCAGCGGCAGGGCTTGCTCACCCGAGCTCGATCCTGCCATCGACCTGGATCGGGGTGCCGAGCCCCTGGACGGTCATGGTCGTCCGGGCGTTGAGCACCTCGTTCCCGCGGAGGGTACCCTGCTCGAGTGCGGCACGCACCGCCTTCTCGACTTCGCGCTGGGCGGTGACGCCGAACTGCTTCAGCAGTCCCCGGAGCGACTGATTGAACCGCTCCTCGTCCATCCTGTTCCTCGCTGACGAATGTTCCCACATGCTACACCGGGCCCCTGGGCGGATGGAACCCTCAGCGGCCCTCCAGTGTGCGCTCGCCGGGGGTGTGCCGCTCAGCCCGCCCTTCGCCGGGATGGGCCTTGGCCTCGAGGTAGCGCTCGCCCTTGAGCCGGATGAAGGTGGCGAACTGCTCGTACTCCTCCTCCGACAGGGCGTCGGCGATGCCGGGGATGAGCCCCTTGACCAGCGTGATCCGCTCTTCGGGCGCGAGCGAGCTCGCCTGGTCGATCAGGGAGCGGAGCACCGGATGGTTCATCCAGTCGGTTTCGGGCGACGTCGTCATGTGGTGGACGGGGTAGGGGGGTGGGCCGGCGATCGGCGCGCGCTGTCCGATCGCCGGCGGGCGCGAGGCACTACCTCATTGCCCCTCGCCCAGCTTGATCCGCTCGACCCGGCGATTCTGGGCCCGCGGGTTGTAGATCCTCAAGGTCACGATGCTGCCGGGCTTCTCGGCCTGAAGCGCCTTGCGCAGGTCGGTCTCGTTCCGCACGGCCTTGCCTTCGATCGACAGGATGATGTCCGGCCCGCCCTGCTGGGGGTCGTCGAAGAGCACCTGCCAGGCGGGGCCGCCGGGGGTGACGTTGGTGACGATCAGGCCGCGGGTGTCGGCGGGGAGCTGCAGCTCCTGCGCGGCATCGGGGCTCACCGGCTCGACGCTGATGCCGAGGCGGTTCATGGCGGTCCCGCCCGGGGCCTCCTCGCCTTCCTGGGGCGCCTGGTCCGCGGCGGCCACCTGGGTGGTGTCCTCCAGCGGCTGCAGCTTCACGCTGAAGGTCTTGTGCACCCCGCCCTTCCGGGCCACCTCGACCTTGACCTGATCGCCGGGCCTGCGGAAGCCGATCACCTGCTGGAGCTGCCCGACGTACTCGACCGGCTTGCCGTCCACCGCGACGATGATGTCGCCCGGCTCGATGCCGGCCGCCTTGGCGGGGGAGTCGTCGTTGGGGATGTCCTTCACCACCACGCCCCGGATCTCAGGCAGGCCGACATACTGGGCGTCGTTGATGGTGACGTCCGCGATGGAGACGCCGAGGGCGGCGCGGTGCACCCGTCCCGACTCGATGAGCTGCGTCATCACCGTGCGGGCCAGGTTGATCGGGATGGCGAAGCCGTAGCCCGAATAGAACCCGGTCTCGCTGGCGATGGCGGAGTTGATCCCGATGACCTCGCCGCGCACGCTCACCAGCGGGCCGCCGGAGTTGCCGGGGTTGATGGCGGCGTCGGTCTGGATGAAGTCCTGGATGCTGCCCTGGCCTCGGCCCGGCAGTCCGTTGAGCGCCCGGCCCTTGGCGCTCACGATGCCCGAAGTGACGGTGAAGGTGAGCCCTTCACCCAGCGGGTTGCCGATGGCCAGCACCCACTCGCCCACCCGGGCGTCGTCGCTGTTCCCCAGCGCCACGGGGGGCAGCTTGCTGGCGTCGATCTTGAGGACCGCGACGTCGGTGTTGGGATCGGTGCCGATGACCTTGGCCTTGAACTCGCGCCGGTCGAGCAGCCGCACGGTGACCTGCTCCGCGCCCTCCACCACATGGTTGTTGGTCAGGATGTAGCCGTCGGCCGAGATGATGAAGCCCGATCCGCTGCCCTGCTCGATCTCGGGCTGCTGGCGGAAGCGGGGGAAGAAGCGCTCCATGCCCGGCGGGACCCGCTGCTTGGTGGTGTGCTCGGTGCGCTGGGAACGGATGTAGACCACGCTCGGCTTCACGTGTTCGGCCACGGCCGCGAAGGCCTCACTCAGGTCCTGCAGGGGACGGGCCGCCGGAATCGAGGGGGCCGGCACCGGCGCGATGGCCGACGTAGCCGTTCCCTGCTCCTGCGCGGACGTGCGGCTGGGCAGGTCCAGGAGCCCGGCAAACAGCAGTCCGAGGGCGAACGCCAGGGCCACCAAGCCCCCGAACTTGAGCCAGTTCAGCGATCGTGCGGACATCGAGCGATCCTTCGGTGGAGCGTGATGGGGCTGCGAATACCTGCTTTAATAGTACCACGGTGGGCGGAAAGGTGTTTCGGGCGCGAAGTCGCTAAGGCGCAAGGGCGCTAGGTCATGCACCATGCCCAGCGCCCTTGCGCCCTAGCGACTTAGCCCCTCACCTCACTTCTTGTCGTCCACGATCTCGTAGTCGGCCTCGACTACGTCCTCCGGGCCACCCGGGCCCGAGGGCTCGGCCTGGCCACCCGAGGCCTCCGGGCCGGGCTGGCCCTGACCCTGGGCGCTCTGGTACAGCGAGGCGCCGGCGGCGGAGTAGGCGCTGTTGAGCTCGTCCAGCCCCGTTCGGATGGTGGCCGGATCACCCGCCCGGAGGGCCTGCTTGGCGCCCTCGAGCGCGCTGTCCAGACGGCTCTTGGCGTCCGCCGGCAGCCGGTCCACCCATTCCTTACTGTCCTTCTCGACCCGGTACACCAGGCTGTCGAGCTGATTCCGCTGCTCGATCTGCTCCCGCCGGTCCTTGTCCTCCGAGGCATGCTGCTCGGCGGCCTTGACCATCTTGTCGATCTCGGTGTCGCTCAGGCCGCTCGACGCCTCGATCCGGATCTTCTGCTCCTTGTTGGTCGCCTTGTCCTTGGCCGACACGTGGAGGATGCCGTTGGCGTCGATGTCGAAGGTGACCTCGACCTGCGGCATACCGCGGGGAGCCGGCGGAATTCCGGTGAGCTGGAACTTGCCGATCGTCCGGTTGTCCACGGCCATCTGCCGCTCGCCCTGGAGCACGTGGATCTCCACCGTGGTCTGGTTGTCCTCGGCGGTGGAGAAGACCTCCGACTTCTTGGTCGGGATGGTCGTGTTCCGCGGGATCAGCACGGTGGTGACGCCGCCCAGCGTCTCGATGCCGAGCGAGAGCGGGGTCACGTCGAGCAGCAGGACGTCCTTGACCTCGCCGCCAAGCACGCCGCCCTGAATGGCCGCGCCGATGGCGACGACCTCGTCGGGGTTCACCGACTTGTTGGGCTCCTTGCCGAAGAAGTCCTTGACGATCTGCTGGATCTTCGGGATCCGGGTGCTGCCGCCCACCAGGATGACCTCGTCGATCTGCTTGGGATCGAGCCCCGCGTCCTTCAGCGCCTGCTGCATGGGCGGGAGGGTCCGCTGGATCAGGTCGTCCACCAGCTGCTCGAACTTGGCCCGGGTGAGGCTGATGTTCAGGTGCTTGGGACCGGACTGATCGGCCGTGATGAACGGCAGATTGATGTCGGTCTGCGTGGTGCTCGACAGCTCCATCTTGGCCTTCTCGGCGGCCTCCTTGAGCCGCTGCAGGGCCATGGGATCCTTCGACAGGTCGATCCCCTGGTCCTTCTTGAACTCGGCCACCAGCCAGTCGATCAGCCGCTGATCGAAGTCGTCGCCGCCAAGGTGGGTGTCGCCGTTGGTGCTCTTCACCTCGAACACGCCCTCGGCCAGCTCGAGCACCGAGATGTCGTAGGTGCCGCCGCCGAGGTCGAAGACCGCCACCTTCTCTTCCTTCTTCTTGTCCAGCCCGTACGCCAGCGCGGCCGCGGTGGGCTCGTTGATGATCCGGAGTACCTCGAGGCCCGCGATCTTGCCGGCGTCCTTGGTCGCCTGCCGCTGCGCGTCGTTGAAGTAGGCCGGCACGGTGATGACCGCCTTGTCCACGCTGTGGCCCAGGTAGTCCTCCGCCGTCTGCTTCATCTTCTGCAGGATCATCGCCGAGATCTCGGGCGGGGTGTACCGCTTCCCGGCGATCTCGACCGCCGCCATCCCGTTGGGGCCATCGCCCACCTTGTAGGGCACCCGCTTGGACTCTTCGGTGATTTCGTTCAGGCGGCGGCCCATGAACCGCTTGATCGAGAAGATGGTCTGCTTGGGGTTGGTGACCGCCTGGCGCTTGGCCACCTGGCCCACCAGGCGCTCGCCGTCCTTGGTGAAGGCCACCACCGAGGGGGTGGTCCGCCCACCCTCGGCGTTGGGGATGACGACCGGGTCGCCCCCCTCCATGACCGCTACCACCGAGTTGGTCGTGCCCAGGTCGATGCCGATGATCTTGGACGCCGCCATGTCGACTCCTCATGCTTGGAAGTAATGCCGGGACAATGCCCTTCTGACGCGCACCCGCGCGTGGCGGCCCTGGGAGCAACTCCCATACCCACAAAAGCTGCCGTTATGGCAGCGATTTGGGCGGTACTGTCTATCGTGACCACGGTCACGACGCATTTCTATGAAGGACCCTAGGTTAGCGGTCACCCGTTGGGCCCCCAACAGTGGCGGGAGCGAGCTCGGGCCACGGGTTGGAGATGGGCAACGACACCGTTATGGGAGGAGGGTGAGTTCATGCTGTGGACGATCTTCGTGATCCTCCTGGTGCTCTGGCTGCTGGGCGTGGTCACGTCCTATACCCTGGGTGGGTTCATCCACGTGCTGCTGATCGTCGCCGTCATCCTGGCGGTGATGCAGCTGATCCAGGGCCGGCGAGCACTCTGAGGATCCGCGGGCAGGGGGCGGGGTGACCCGCACTCCAGGGGCCGGATCGCACTCGCGATCCGGCCCCTCTCGCGTTCCGGCCCTCGTAGCCGTGAGTCTTATATTCGGACATGTTCCCCATCCGCGACGACAACCCCACCCTCGGCACGCCCGCGATCACCGTTGTCCTGATCGGGCTCAACGTGGCGGCCTGGATCCTGGTCCAGGGCATGGGAGCGGAGCCGACGCTGTCCCAGTCGGTGTGCGAGCTGGGTCTGATCCCGGGCGAGCTGCTGGGCCGGATCCCCGAGGGGTACACCCTCCCGATGAGTCGGGAGATGAGCTGCGTGATCGGCCCGCCACACTGGTATACCCCGCTCAGCTCGATGTTCCTCCACGGCGGCTGGCTGCACCTCATCGGCAACATGTGGTTCCTCTGGCTCTTCGGGAACAACGTCGAAGACTCGATGGGGCACGGCCGCTACCTGGTGTTCTACCTGCTGTGCGGCCTGGCCGCCGCCTCGGCCCAGACGCTGGTCAATCCGAACAGCGCGATTCCGATGGTTGGCGCATCGGGGGCCATCAGCGGGGTGATGGGCGCGTACATCGTGCTCTACCCGCGGGTCCGCATCCACATGCTCATTTTCCTGGGCTTCTTCATCACCCGTGCCGTGGTGCCCGCGTACGTCATGCTGGGCTACTGGCTCCTGCTGCAGATCGTGGGCGGGCTCCCAGCCCTCGCCGAGGAGTCCGGTGGGGTCGCGTTCTGGGCGCATGCCGGGGGCTTTCTGGCCGGTGCGGTGCTGGTGCTGGTGTTCCGCGACGACGACCTGGTGGCCCGCCATCGTGCGCTCGCGCGCTACGTCTAACGGGATCTGCCGACGCATGGCGCGCGGCTCGACCGGCGGGGTATGTTCTTCCCCATGGACGACCCCACCGCACGCCGCATGATCGCTCCTTCGGCCGCGGCCGCCCTCGACGTGCCCGTCGCGCCCCGTAATCCGGGGATGCCGTTCGAGGCCGACTGGGTCGAGGAGGTCCGGGTCAACCGCAGCGCCGTCGAGCGTCGAACCGCCACCCAGCGGACCCGGCGGACGGTGAAGAAGCAGTGGCAGGCCGCCTGGCTGCTCCGGGCCGTGACCCTGATGGATCTCACGACCCTCTCGGGGGACGACACCGCGGGTCGGGTGCGCCGGCTCTGCGCCAAGGCCCGCCATCCGGTCCGTGAAGATCTGCTGGAGGCACTCGGCGCTTCCCGACTGCCGATCCGGGTCGGCGCCGTCTGCGTATATCACACCTACGTCGAGACCGCGGTGGAGGCGCTGGACGGCTCCGGCATTCCGGTGGCCGCCGTGTCCACCGGGTTTCCCGCCGGCCTCTCGCCCTTCGCTCAGCGGATCGGTGAGATCCGCGCCTCGGTGGCCGCCGGCGCCGAGGAGATCGACGTCGTGATCACCCGCGCTCACGCGCTGACCGAGAACTGGCGGGCGCTCTACGACGAGGTCCGGGCCATGCGGGAGGCCTGCGGCGACGCGCACATCAAGACCATCCTCGCGACCGGCGAGCTGGGCACGCTCCGGACCGTCGCCCGGGCGAGTCTGGTGTGCATGATGGCCGGCGCCGATTTCATCAAGACCTCCACCGGCAAGGAAGGGGTGAACGCCACCCTGCCGGTGGGGCTGGTGATGGCGCGCGCGATCCGGGAGTACCGCGAGCGGACCGGGCATCTGGTCGGGCTCAAGCCGGCGGGCGGGATCCGCGCGGCCAAGGAGGCGCTGGACTGGCTCGCCCTGATCAAGGATGAGCTGGGCGACCGCTGGCTCCGGCCCGACCTGTTCCGTTTCGGCGCGAGCGCGCTCCTCACCGACATCGAGCGCCAGCTGGAGCACTTCGCGACCGGACGGTATTCGGCGGCCCACCGCCACCCCACCGGATAACCCAGCGCGCCCGAGGCTCCGGCATGGCGTCCATCCCCGAGATCTTCGAGACGATGGCCTACGGTCCCGCCCCCGAAGGGGCGGCGCCGGCGCACGCGTGGCTGGACCAGCACGGGCGGAGCTTCGGGCTCTTCATCGGCGGGACCTGGACCGCTGCCAAGGGCGAGAGCTTCGAGACCTTCAACCCGGCCACGGCCAAGCCGTTGGCTCGGCTGCGGCAGGCGGGCGCGGCCGAGGTGGATCGGGCGGTGCGCGCGGCCCGCGCGGCCCAGCCCGAGTGGTGGGCCCTCGGCGGTCACGGCCGGGCGCGCTACCTCTACGCGCTGGCCCGCCAGGTCCAGAAGCACAGCCGTCTGTTCGCGGTGCTCGAGTCGCTCGACAACGGCAAGCCGATCCGGGAATCGCGGGACATCGACATCCCGCTGGTGGCGCGGCACTTCTACCATCACGCAGGCTGGGCGCAGCTCATGAGCCGAGAGCTGCCCGGCCGGGAGCCGGTGGGCGTGATCGGGCAGATCATTCCGTGGAACTTCCCGCTCCTGATGCTGGCCTGGAAGATCGCGCCCGCCCTGGCGATGGGAAACACGGTGGTGCTCAAACCGGCGGAGTTCACCTCACTCACGGCACTGTGCTTCGCCGAGCTGTGCCAGGAGATCGGGCTGCCCGCGGGCGTGGTGAACATCATCACCGGCGACGGCCGCACCGGCGAGGCGCTCGTCACCCATCCCGACGTGGACAAGATCGCCTTCACCGGCTCGACCGACGTGGGGCGACTGATCCGGACCGCGACGGCCGGGAGCGGCAAGAAGCTTTCTCTCGAGCTGGGCGGCAAGTCACCCTTCATCGTCTTCCCCGACGCCGATCTCGACAGCGTGGTCGAGGGGGTGGTGGACGCGATCTGGTTCAACCAGGGCCAGGTCTGCTGCGCCGGCTCCCGGATCCTGGTGCAGGAGGGTGTGGCCGAGCGGCTGGTGGCCAAGCTCAAGGCCCGGATGGAGACGCTGCGAGTGGGTGATCCGCTGGACAAGGCCGTGGACATGGGGGCGATCATCGCCCCGGTGCAGCTGCAGAAGATCCAGGACCTGGTGCAACGGGGCCGGGACGAAGGCGCGGTGCCGTGGCAGCCCTCGTGGAGCTGTCCGCGCGAGGGCTGGTTCTTTCCGCCCACCCTGTTCACCGAGGTGGCGCCGGCGGCGACGATCGCGCAGGTGGAGATCTTCGGTCCGGTGGTGGTGCTGATGACCTTCCGGACGCCGGTCGAGGCGGTGGAGCTGGCGAACAACACCCGCTACGGCCTGGCCGCGAGCGTCTGGACCGAGAACATCAACCTCGCGCTCGACGTCGCGCCGCAGCTCAAGGCCGGCACGGTCTGGATCAACTGCACGAACGTGTTCGACGCCGCGAGCGGCTTCGGCGGGTATCGCGAGAGCGGGTTCGGGCGGGAAGGGGGGCGGGAGGGGCTGAGGGAGTATGTGAGGTGGGTAGAGCGGCGCGGGGACGGAGGGACGCAGGGGGGCAGAGGCGCAGAGGCGCCGGGGCGCAGGGCCCGGCGCTCGAACGGGCGGCCGAAGCGTGCAGCGTCCAGAAGGTCGGGAAGTCCTGCGCCGCTGCGCCCTCGCGCCCCCGCGTCCCTTCCCCCCATCGACCGCACCCCCAAGCTCTACATCGGCGGCGCGCAGGCGAGGCCCGATTCGGGATACAGCCTGCCGGTGCTCGATGTGGACGGCCGTCAGGTCGGCGAAGTGGGGCACGGCAACCGGAAGGACGTGCGGAACGCCGTCGAGGCCGCGCGGAAGGCGAGCGGGTGGGCCCGGGCGACGGCGCACGCGCGCGCCCAGGTGCTGTACTATCTGGCCGAGAACCTGGCGGCCCGGGGAGAGGAATTCGGCCGCCGCATCGCCGCGCTTTCCGGCGACGCGCCCGGCGCCGAGCGGGAAGTCGCTCTGGCCATCGAGCGGATCTATACCTACGCGGCCCTGGCCGACAAGTACGACGGCCTGGTCCATCACACGCCCTACCGGAACGTCACCCTCGCCATGCCCGAGCCGGTGGGCGTCCTGGGCCTGGTCTGCCCTGAATCGCCATCCTTGCTCGGCTTCGTCTCGCTGGTCCTTCCCGCCATCGCCATGGGCAACACGGTCGTCGCCGTCCCCTCGACCTCGGCTCCGCTGCTCGCCACGGACTTCTACCAGGTGCTGGACACCTCGGACGTGCCGGCGGGCGTGGTGAACATCGTGACCGGGGCGCAGAGCGAGCTGGCGCCGGTGCTGGCCGCGCACGACGACGTGGACGGAATCTGGTACTTCGGGAGCGCGGAGGGAGGGGACGCGGAGGTCGAGCGGCTGTCCGCGGGCAACATGAAGCGGACGTGGGTGGAGCACGGCCACCCGCGCGACTGGAGCGACCCGGTCCGAGGCGAGGGAGAGGAGTTCCTGGAGCAGGCGACCCAGGTCAAGAACATCTGGGTGCCGTATGGGGAATAGGGGCCGCTGACGGTGCGGGATGCCTAGCACGCGCCGCCGCGGCAGCGGAGGGGGGCTGCTCGAGGAGGCGCGGGAGCTGCTCGCGGCCCGAGGGGCCG
>DATCWW010000078.1:0-10231 GCA_036566145.1 Gemmatimonadales bacterium | reverse complement strand
CCTGCCGATCGGCATCCTGGTGGACAGTCTGCCGCTCGCGCGCGCCGGCGCGCGGGCTGTCACGCTGGGGCGCCTCACCTGGCGCACGGCACGGCTGATTCACACCCCGGCCGATCGGCCCGAGGGTCTCTCGCTCGACCTCGCGGAGGCGGTCGGACGCGCCCTCGCCGCGAATTGACCTTTGCGCCGGGCGCGCATACGTTTGCCCGAGGATTCAGGAGCCCCGCGAGGGGCTCTTTTTCGTTGAGCGGGAGAGAGCCGACATGTTCGATGCCGGGACCACCTGCCTGGTCGTAGTGGGCGCCCAGTGGGGCGACGAGGGAAAGGGCAAGCTGGTCGACGTGCTGGCCGAGCGGGCCGACGTGGTGGTCCGCTACCAGGGCGGCGCCAATGCCGGGCACACGGTGGTCATCGGCGACAGCCAGTTCATCCTGCGCCAGATTCCCTCGGGCATCCTGCACCCCGGCGTGGTATGCGTGGTGGGCAACGGCGTCGTGCTCGAGCCCGAGACCTTCTTCGCCGAGCTCGACCAGCTGGCCCAACGCCAGGTCGACACGACGGGGCGGATCTTCGTCTCCGATCGCGCCCACCTGGTTCTCCCCTACCACAAGCTCCTCGACGCGGCGAGCGAGAAGAGCCAGAAGCTCGGCACCACGGGGCGGGGCATCGGCCCCGCGTACGAGGACAAGTACGGGCGCCGGGGCATCCGCGTCACCGACTTGCGGCGACTGGAATGCGCCCGGGCTCTGCTCGCCGAGCGGGTGGAGCGGGCCAATCGCCTTCTGGAGCTGATGGGGAGCTCGGAGCGGGCATCGTTCGAGGAGCATGCCGCGCTGCTGGAGCGGCTCGCGCCCCGCCTCGTGCCGCTCGCCGCGGACACCGGGCTGCTGGTCCACCGCGCGGTGCGGGAGGGACGGCGCGTGCTGCTGGAAGGCGCGCAGGGCTCTCTGCTCGACGTGGACCACGGCACCTATCCCTACGTGACCTCGTCCAACACCACGGCCGGCGGCGCCGCCGTCGGCGCCGGGATCGGACCGACCCTCATCCACGGCGTGCTCGGCGTGGTGAAGGCCTACACCACGCGGGTGGGTAACGGGCCGCTTCCCACCGAGGCCCCGAGCCCCTTCGGCGAGCAGCTCCGCCAGCTCGGTGGCGAGTTCGGCGCCGTCACCGGCCGGCCCCGGCGCTGCGGCTGGTTCGACGCGACGGTGGTGCGCTACGCCGCCCGGGTCAACGGGCTTACCGGACTCGCGGTGACCAAGCTGGACGTGCTCGATACCTTCGACGAGATCCCCGTCTGCACCGCCTACGCGCTCGGCGCCGACCGCTGCGAGGAGATGCCCGCCGAGGTCGAGCTCCTGGGGCAGGTGCGGCCTCAGTACGAGGTGTTGCCCGGTTGGCGGCGGCCGACCGGGGGCGCTCGACGGCTGGCCGACCTCCCGGCCGAGGCACGGGCCTACCTCGACCGGCTGCAGGCGCTCTCCGGGGTGCCGGCCCGGTACGTGAGCGTGGGGACCCGGCGCGACCAGATCATCGAGGTCGAGGGGTGACATGGAGTCCACCGACCTCCTCGTCATCGGCGCCGGTCCGATCGGGCTCGCGGTAGGGATCGCCGCCCGGCAGGCCGGCGTGCCCTGCGTCTTGCTGGACCGCCGGACCATCGTCTCCACCATCGAGCGCTACCCGCTCGGCATGACCTTCTTCTCCACGCCGGAGCGGATCGAGATCGGCGACATTCCCTTCATCGCCAGTCACGAGAAACCCACCCGGAAGGACGGGCTGCTGTACTACCGCCGCGTGGCGGAGCACTACCAGCTCGACATCCGGCCGGGGCAGGAGGTGCTCGAGGTGACGCGCGACGACGGCGGCTTCGTCGCCCAGGTCCGCCGGCCCCACGACGAGACGACCTACCGCGCCAGGGCGGTAGTCTTCGCGACCGGGTACTTCGACAATCCGAACTACCTGGGCATTCCGGGCGAGGAGCTGCCCCACGTCAGCCACTACTTCACCGAGGGGCACCCGTACTGGCACCGGCGGGTGGTGGTCATCGGGGCGGGGAACAGCAGCGTGGATGCCGCGCTGGAGTGCTGGCGTGCGGGGGCGACGGTGACGCTGGTCCACTTCGGCGAGGGGTTCGACCGCACGGTCAAGGCCTGGGTGCTTCCCGACATCACCAATCGGGTGAAGGAAGGGAGCATTGCGGTGCGGTGGCGGTCGCGGGTGCGCGCGATCACCCCGACGGAGGTGGAGATCGCATCCGACGCCAGCGGGGAGGTGGAGTGCCTCCCCACCGACGCCGTGCTCGCGATGACGGGCTATCACGCCGATACCTCGCTGCTGGAGCGACTGGGCGTGCCCGTGGATCCGCTCACCGGAATCGCCGCGCACGACGAGCACACGATGGAGACCAGCGTGCCGGGATGCTACCTGGCCGGCGTCATGGCGAGCGGCAACGACGCCAACCGGCTGTTCATCGAGAATTCCCGGGCGCACGGTGAGTTGATCGTGCGGCACTTTGTCGGTCGGCGGCCGGGACGGACCTGGGAAAGTGATTTAAGTGAATAGCCTAAGATATTGACACGCCACATGTTATAAAACACTAATGTCGTGGCCTCGGCTCCGCTTCCTTCCCCCCACCCGCTCCCCCTATGTTTCCCCGCGCTCGCGCCCCCATTCCTCACACCAGCGTCCTGCGATGGCCGACACTCAGTTGATGGACAAGCTCGTCTCCCTCTGCAAGCGCCGGGGGTTCGTGTTCCAGTCCTCCGAGATCTACGGCGGTCTCGGCTCGGTGTGGGACTACGGCCCGCTGGGGGTCGAGCTCAAGAAGAACGTGAAGGACCGCTGGTGGCGCGCGATGGTCCACGCCCGGGACGACATCGAGGGGCTCGATGCCGCCATCCTGATGCATGCGCGCGTGTGGGAGGCGTCGGGGCACGTGGCCGGCTTCACCGATCCGCTGGTGGACTGCCGCCACTGCAAGAACCGCTTTCGCGCCGACGATCCCCGCATCAAGGGCACGCCGGGCCAGCCGGACGCGCAATGCCCGGTCTGCGGCAGTCGCGGCACGCTCACCGAGCCGCGGCTGTTCAATCTGATGTTCAAGACCTTCATGGGGCCGGTGGAGGAGCAGGCCGCGGTGGTGTATCTGCGACCCGAGACCGCGCAGGGCATCTACGTCAACTACCTCAACGTGCTGCAGAGCTCGCGGCAGCGGATCCCCTTCGGCATCGCGCAGATCGGCAAGGCCTTCCGGAACGAGATCACGCCCGGGAACTTCATCTTCCGCACCCGCGAGTTCGAGCAGATGGAGATGCAGTTCTTCGTGCAGCCGGGCACCGATGCCGAGTGGTTCGAGCGCTGGCGCGAATGGCGGATGCAGTGGCACCGCGACCTGGGACTCACGCCCGCCAGGCTGCAGTGGCATCAGCACGGACCCGACGAGCTCGCCCACTACGCCCGCGCCGCCTTCGACATCCAGTACCAGTTTCCCTTCGGCTGGCAGGAGATCGAGGGCATCCACAACCGCGGCGACTTCGACCTGGGCCGGCACCAGGAGTACTCGGGCAAGAAGCTGGAATACTTCGACCAGGCGGCCAACCAGCGCTACCTCCCCTACATCGTGGAGACCTCGGCGGGCGCTGACCGGGTGACGCTGACGCTCCTGGTGGATGCCTACCGCGAGGAAGAGGTCGAAGGCGAGACCCGGGTGGTCCTCGGCTTCCACCCGGCGGTGGCGCCGATCAAGGCGGGCGTGTTCCCCCTGGTCAAGAAGGACGGGATGCCCGAGCTCGCCACCGAGCTCTACCACGACCTCAAGCGTCGCTTTCCGGTCTTCTACGACGACAGCGGCGCGATCGGGCGGCGCTATCGCCGGATGGACGAGGCCGGCACGCCGTTCGGGATCACGGTGGACGGCGAGACGCTCCAGGCTCGCACCGTCACGGTCCGGCACCGGGACTCGATGCAGCAGGAGCGGGTCGGCCTCGACCGGGTGGCGGACTTCGTGGCCGAGCGGCTCTAGCGGGGCGGAGCGGCCGATGCGGCAGGACGACTTCGAGCGCATGATCCGCCGCATGGAGCAGGAGGTCCCCGCCGAGTTCCTCGCGGGGGTGGCCGAGATCGCGGTCTCCCCCCGCACCGTCCCGCATCCCACGCGCGACGAGATCTTCACCCTGGGCGAATGCATCCCCTTCCCGGCGGTGGATGGGGCGTCCGAGGGAATTCAGAGCCGGGTCGTGCTCTACTACGGCTCCTTCCAGGCCCTCGCGCGCGTCGCCCCCGGCTTCGACTGGCGGGCGGAGGCCTGGGAGACGCTGACCCACGAGCTGCGGCATCATCTCGAATGGCGAGCACGGGCGCCCGACCTCGAAGCCTATGACCGCGCGGCGGAGCACAACTTCGCCCGGCAGGACGGCGAGGCGTTCGACCCGCTCTTCTTCCTCGATGGCGATCCTGCCGGTCCCGACTGTTATCAGGTGGACGACGACGTCTTCCTCGACGTGACGGTGGACCAGGCGCCCGCGGAGCGGCGTCTGCTCTGGCGCGGTCGGGTGTACCGGGTCGCGGTTCCCCGGGAAACCACCCTGCCGGCCTTCCTCACCGTCGAGGGCGTCGCCGAGCCGCCGGAGGGAGAGCTGGTGCTGGTGTTCCGGCGCCCTCCTGGTCTTCGCGACCTGCTCCGGCGATCGGCCCTCTTCCAGGCGGCGGTGCGGGCCACGGAGGTATATGTTTCCCCCGGCCCGACGCAGATCCCCCAACCCTGAGCTGCCGACATGGTCTTTCAGGTCGTGACGACGCTGGATGGCGCCGAGGTGCTGCGCCGAGCCAAGTGGTTCTTCGCCGAGCGGGTGCCCAACCAGGCCGCGTTCCCCGAAAAGGAAGGTCCCGCCTGGCTCACCCTTCGGGGGCAGGGTGGCGAGGAGATCGTCTTCGCCGTCCGCTCCGAGGCCGGCACCACGTCGGTGCGGGCCAGCACGCTGCTCTTCGATCAGGCCGTGGACCGGTTTCTCTCGACCTTGCCCGCGGCCGTGGAGCAGCAGGCATGACGCCGCTCGTGCCGGTGCGCGTGATGGTGACGGATGCGTGGGACGAGGTGCCGCTCCGGCTTCCCGCCAGCGCCACGCTGGGCGAGCTCAAGCGGCAGGCACTCGAGGCTACCAGGGTGACCCGTGATCCGTCCGGCTACCTGGTGAAGTACCGCGGCGCCGAGGTGGCCGACGGCGCGTCGCTGGCCGAGGCGGGAGTGGTCCCGAACGCCGGGCTCATCGTCCTCTCCCGCAAGCGCCGGCCGGTCCTGTAGCCACGATGGCGGTGTCCCCGTCCGCCGGCCGGGTGCTGGTGCTGGTGCTGGGCGCCGCCGCGCTCCTCCTGCTGGACGGCGTCGCACTGCTGGGCCTGGGAATCTGGGGGCGGCGCCCGGGGCTGGCGCTCACCGGAGGGGCGCTGCTGGCCGGCGCATGGGTGGTGTTGTGGTCATGGCAGCGCCAGCGCCGCCGCCTGGAGGAGATCGCCGCGGCACGCCGCGACCTCCGGGCCGACACCGAGGCGCTCCGCCGGCTCACGAGGCGCTGACGGTGATTCCGGTCTTCACCCATCCCGACTGCCTCCGCCATGATCCCGGTCCAGACCATCCCGAAACACCCGCGCGGCTGCGGGTGCTTCTCGAGCGGGCGCGGCGCGACGTCACCGCCGACGTGATCGAGGCGCCGGGCGCGCCGCTCGACGCCCTGCGCGCCGTGCACCCCGACTCGTACCTGCGGAGCCTCGAGGCGATGAGCGCACGCGGCGGCGGAGCGCTCTTTCTGGACACGATTCTCAACGACGCGAGCTGGGCCGCCGCGGTCGGCGCCGCGGGCGCCTTGCTGGCCGCCGTGAATCACGCGCACGCGGGGCGGGGCAATGCGTTCGCCGCCGCCCGCCCGCCGGGCCACCACGCGCTGGCAGGGAAGGGGATGGGCTTCTGCCTGCTGAACAACGTGGTCATCGGGGCGCGGCATGCGCAGCGGGCGGGCCGCGAACGGGTCCTGATCGTGGACTGGGACGTCCACCACGGGAACGGCACCCAGGCCTTGATGGAGCGCGACCCCAGCCTGCGCTACGTCTCGCTGCACCAGCACCCCTGGTATCCCGGAACCGGAATGGCGGAGGAGCGCGGCGTAGGCAACGTGTTCAACGTGCCGCGCGGACCGGGCCGGCCGGCGTCGATGTACGTGGAGGACCTGTGGAGCGCGATCGTCGCCGCCACCGAGGGATGGAGTCCGGAGCTCGTCCTGGTGTCGGCCGGGTTCGACGCGATGGCCGGCGATCCGCTCGGCGGGTTCACCCTGGAGCCGGGTCACTATCGCGATCTCACCCTTCGACTGCGCGACCGCCTGCCCGACGTGCCGGTCGTGGGCCTGCTCGAGGGCGGCTACGTACCCACCCGGCTGGCCGAGGGCGTCCTCGCCCACCTGGCCGCCCTGGACGGATGACCCCGAGGATCGCATGACCGATCATCTCCACATGGAAGCCGAGTTCCTCGAGCTCCGCACCCGCCATCCGTTCGTCATCGCGCGGGGCAACCAGAGCGACAACCGCACCGTGTGGGTGCGCCTCCGGGACGCCGAGGGCCACGAGGGCTGGGGCGAGGCGGCGCCGAGTCGGTACTATGGGGAAACCCCCGAGACGGTCATGGAGGCGCTCGACGCGTACGCGGTGGCGATGCCCTCGGATCCGCTCGACGTCGAGGAGACCGAGCGCCGCTGGGAGCTGGCGCTCCACGGCAATCCCTCCGCCCGGGCCGCGTTGTCGTCCGCGCTGCACGATCTCGTCGGCAAGCGGCTGGGCGTGCCCGTCTACCGTCTCTGGGGGCTCGATCCGGCCCGAGCGCCCCGGTCCACCTTCACCATCGGCCTCGATACACCCGACCGGCTCCGGCTCAAGGTGCGGGAGGCGGAGCCCTACCCGATCCTCAAGATCAAGGTCGGCACCGATCGCGATCTCGAGGTCCTGCAGACCATCCGCGACGCCACCGACAAGGAGATCCGGGTCGACGCCAACGGCGGCTGGACCCTGAAGCAGGCGATCGCCATGCTGCCCGTGCTCAAGGAATTCGGGGTCACCGCGCTGGAGCAGCCGCTGCCGCCCACCGAGCTCCGCGGCCTCGCCGAGATCACGCGCCGAGCGGAAATCCCGGTCATCGCGGACGAGAGCTGTCTGGTCGCGAGCGACATCCCCCCGCTGGTCGGGTGCGTGGACGGAATCAACATCAAGCTGGCGAAGTGCGGCAGTCTGCGTGAGGCGCTCAGGATGATCGCCGTGGCGCGGGCCCACGGGATGATGGTCATGGTCGGCTGCATGATCGAGAGCTCGATCTGCATCACCGCCGCGGCGCACCTCACGCCGCTGGTGGACCTGGTGGATCTCGACGGCGCCGCGCTTCTGGCCGAGGACCCGTTCGTCGGGGCCACGATCGACGGCGGGCAGGTGCGCCTGCCCGCCGGCCCGGGCCTGGGCCTCAGGCGGAGATGACCGCGCGCTTCGCCCGCGTCGCTCTTCCACTCCCGCTCGCCGCTCCCTACACCTACCGCATTCCCGAGGCCCTGGGCGACCGGGTCCTTCCCGGCGCGCGCGTCGTCGTCCCGGTGCGGGCTCGCGAGCTGATCGGGATCGTGCTCGAGATCGACACGCCCGCGCCCGAGGCGGAGGCGCGGGAGGTGCTTGCCGCCCCCGATCCCACCCCCGCGCTGCCCGAGGCGCTCCTCGCGACCGCCCGGTGGATCGCGGGCTACTACGGCTCACCCATCGGCCTCACCCTCAAGGCCATGCTTCCGTCGGGGATGTGGGGCGCCTCGCAGGTCGTCGCGGTCCGGGTCGCGGGAGCGCCCGAGCCCGGCGGGCTTGCCGGTCAGGTGCGCGACTGGCTCGAGCAGCAGGGCGGGGAAGCCACGGTGGCCGGCGCAGCCCGCAAGTTCCGCCGCCCGCTCTGGGATGTACTGGCTCGGCTCGCGCGGGTCGGGGCGGTCGAGCTCCGGGTGGTGCCACCCGACACCGGGGCCGGGGTGGCGACGGAGCGCGTGGTGGTCCTCACCGGCGAGTCGCCCACGCTGCTCGAGCGGGACACCCTGTTCCGCCGGCGCGCCAAGCGCCGACGCCTCTACGAGTCGCTGGAATCCCTGGGCGGCAGCGCCCAGGTAAGGCACGTGGTGGACCAGCTCGGGTTCAGCGAGGCGGTGATCGCCGGTCTGGCGGGGCAGGGGCTCGCGCGGATCGAGAGCGTGGAGCGGGTGCGCGACCCGTTCGCCGACATGCCCGCCGTGCCCCCACCCGACACACTCACGTCGCGACAGGCCGAGGCGCTCGCGGCGATCGAGCGCCTCGCGCCCGGCGCGTCCGCGCTGCTGTTCGGGGTGACCGGCAGTGGCAAGACACTGGTCTATCTGGAGGCGGTTCGCCGGGTGCTGGCCCGAGGGCGCGGGGCCATCGTGCTGGTCCCGGAGATCGGGCTCACCCCGCAGACGGTGAGTCGCCTCCGGGGTGCCTTCGGCGACCAGGTGGCGGTGCTGCATAGCGCCCTCTCCGATGGGGAACGCGCCGACGCGTGGCGCCTCCTTCGCCGGGGCGAGCGGCGGGTAGCCGTGGGAGCGCGTTCGGCGGTCTTCGCGCCGATAGAGGATCTGGGGCTCATCGTGGTGGACGAGGAGCACGAAGCGAGCTACAAGAACGGCGAGGCGCCGCGCTATCACGCGCGCGACGTCGCCGCGGTCCGGGCCCGACTGGAGGGGGCGGCGCTCGTGCTCGGCAGCGCCACGCCTTCGCTCGAGACGATGGCCCGCACCGACCAGGGGCTCGAGACGCTCCGCCTGCCGCATCGCATCGGGTCGCGGCCCCTGCCGCCGGTGGAGCTGGTGGACCTTCGCGTCGCACCGAAGGTGACGGGCACCGGCCCGCTCGCCTGGTCGGAGGCGCTCGACCAGGCCATCGTCGCGACGCTGGCCCGCCGGGAACAGGCGCTGTTGCTGCTCAACCGGCGAGGCTATGCCGCCTTCCTCCAGTGTCCCGACTGCGGCGAGGTCTGGCAGTGCCCCCGCTGCAGCATCTCCCTCACCGTCCATCGCGCGCCTGACGGGCTTCGCTGCCACTACTGTGGCCACGAGGAGCCCCTGCCGTTCACCTGCCGGGTCTGCGCCAATCCGGTGCAGCAGATGCGCGGGATAGGCACCCAGCAGCTCGAGCGGGTACTGGCCGAGCGATACCCCGAGGCCCGGATCGCCCGGATGGATCTCGACACCACGAGCACGAAGTGGGGCCACCAGCGGATCCTGGGCGAGTTCGAGGTTGGACGGATCGACCTGCTGATCGGCACCCAGATGGTGGCGAAGGGGCTCGACTTCCCCAACGTGACGCTGGTCGGCGTGGTGGACGCCGACACGGGACTCTACCTCCCCGACTTCCGCTCGGCCGAGCGCACCTTCCAGCTCCTGGCCCAGGTGGCCGGCCGTGCCGGCCGGGGGCCCAAGGGCGGACGGGTGCTCGTCCAGACCCGCCACCCCACGCACCACGCCCTCCGGCACGCCGCGCGGCACGATGCCGAGGGGTTCATCGCCGAGGAGCTGTCCCTCCGCCGCGAGCCGCCGTACCCGCCGGAGACGTCGCTGGTGAATCTGATCGTGTCCGGGCCCGACCAATTGGCCACCGGCTCGCGCGCGGCGGAGGTGGCCGACTGGTGTCAGGGTCTGGAGGATCGCTACCGCCTGGGGGTGTCGGTGCTGGGCCCGGCGCCCTGCCCGCTGGCGCGGATCAAGGAACGGTGGCGCTGGCACGTGCTGCTCAAGGGTGAGGGTACGGCGCTGGGGCGGATCGTGCGCTACGCGGCCCGGCGGCTCACGCAGGCTGGCCCGGTGCGGGTCATCCTCGATCGGGATCCGGTGACGCTGCTCTAACGGGCTGACGGACTCCTCGTTCGCACCGGCAAGCGTCTCATGCCGCGCTCGAATGGTTCCGATAGGATTTTTTCTGGGTCAGTCGCCCGAGCTTCACTGCTGGGGTCGTGCGTCGAGGTCACCCAGTACACCCACAGACCCCTGCCGGACCATTCCCACGCGGCATGTGGCGATGCCGAAGCCGGCAAGGAGTCCTTCGTGGCCTTCGTTTCTTCGTGGTGACTAGCCGCACAGACGACCCTGGGACACCGATCTCCGGCAATCAGCGACTCCGGTACCCGATCTCAGTCCCGAGATAGATGACCCGC
>DATCWW010000070.1:0-6201 GCA_036566145.1 Gemmatimonadales bacterium | reverse complement strand
GTCGGCCCCATGGTGGCGCTGGCAGCGGCCTGCCTCGCCATCGGCGTCTATCCTGCCTTTGCCGTCGCCCCGGCGATCGCCGTCGGGGCGTCGGTCGCCGGGGGAAGCGTCGTGTCCTCCGCGGACCTGGCGCGGCTCGTCGCGGCGCTCCCGGCGATAACCCTCGCGGCGCTCGCCCTGATCCTGCTCTGCGGAATACTCTGGCTCGCGCGCGGCTATCGCCTCGCCCGGGTCTCGGCCCCGGAGGCGAGCACGTGGGCATGCGCTGGCGCGCCCCTCACGCCGCGGATGCAGTACACCGCCTCTTCCTACGCCGCCCCGCTCCTCAGCTCATTCGGATCGCTGTCCGGAGTGCGTGCGCACGCGGATGCCGCCGGCTTTCACAGTCACCCGATCGACCTCGTGCTCGACGGCCTGGTCGCCCCCGCGTGGCGGCAAGTCGGCCGGGTGGCCCGGGAGGCCCGCCTGCTCCAGGCCGGGCGGCTGCGCTGGTATCTCCTGTACGTGATACTCACGGTGCTCGCCCTGCTGCTGTACGTGAGCCGCACTCCGGGGGCGCGATGACAGCCGCGCGGATCGTGACACTGCTGGCGGTCCTCCTGCTGGCCCCGGCGCTCCCAGGGATCGCCACCCGGACCAAGGCGCTGCTCACCGGGCGCCGCGGCGCACCCATGCTCCAGCTCTACGCGGATCTGGCCCGCCTCCTCCGGAAAGGCGTCGTCTACAGCCGAACCGTCACGGTGGTATTCCGGGCGGCCCCCGTCGTGTTGACCGCGACCGTGCTGGTGGCCGTGCTGCTGCTGCCGCTGGACGGCCGGGCTCCGATCTTCGGATTCACCGGCGATCTGGTGGCGTTCGCCGGCCTGCTCGGGTTGGGCCGGTTCGCCCTGGTGCTGGGAGGGCTGGACACCGGCTCAAGCTTCGAGGGGATGGGCGCGAGCCGGGAGGTCACGGTCGCCGCCTTCGCCGAGCCGGCGCTCTTCCTTTCCTTCACTGTCCTGGTGCTCGCCACCGGCAGCCTCTCGCTCGGGGGAATGCTGGGGGCGCCGCTCGCCGCCGCCTGGCCCTCCGTGGCGCCTTCGCTGGTGCTCGCCGGGGCGAGCCTCTTCATGCTCCTGCTGGCCGAGAACGCGAGGGTGCCGATCGACGACCCCGCGACGCATCTCGAGCTCACCATGATTCACGAGGTGATGATCCTCGACCACAGCGGGCCCGATCTTGCCCTCATTCTCTTCGCGGGCGCGGTCAAGTTCGCCCTCTTCGCCGCCCTGGTCGTGAGCGTCCTGGTCCCCCTCGCGCTGTTCGAGCCGTGGGTCGCCTCGGGACTGCTCCTCGCGGGCCTCGCCGCCGTGGCGGTGCTCGTCGGCATCGTCGAGGGCGCCATGGCGCGCCTGCGCATGGATCGCATTCCCCAGTTCCTGGTCGCGGCCTCCGCGCTCGCCGGCTTCGGCGTGATTCTCCTGCTGCGGTGACGCCATGATGGACTTCTCGGGTCTCCTGCTGCTGCTCGTCGTGCTCACCGACTTCTGGGTTCTGGGTACCACCCGGATGAGCTCGGTCATCCGTGCCGCGGCCCTCCAGGGCGCGATTCTCGCGGCGCTGCCCCTGGCCCTGCACCCGACGTTCTCGCTCCATATCGTCGGCCTGGCCACGGGCACCTTTCTGGTCAAGGCGATCCTCCTGCCCGCCTTCCTGCACCGCGCGATCCGGGAGGCCTCCGTCCGGCGCGAAGTGGAGCCCGTGATCGGATTCACCGCGTCGCTGTGCGTCGGGGCCGTGGCGGTGGCGCTGTCGTTCGCCGTCGGCCAGCGCCTGCCGCTGCCCGAGACCCAGACCGCCCTCCTCGTGCCGGTCGCCCTGGCGACGGTCATGGTCGGTCTGATCGTCCTCACCACCCGGAGCAAGGCGCTGACCCAGGTGGTGGGCTACCTGATCCTGGAGAACGGGATCTACGTGTTCGGCCTGAGCCAGGCCGAGCGGGTTCCCTTCCTGGTGGAGATCGGCGTGCTGCTCGATCTCTTCGTCGGGGTGTTCATCATGGGAATCGTCGTGTTCCACATCAATCGAGAGTTCGATTCGCTCAGCTCCGCCCGGCTGACGGAGCTCAAGGACTGATGCGTCTCCTCGCGCTCCTGGCGGTGCCGCTGGTCGCTGCGGCCGCGGCGTATGTTCACCGCTCCGCCGGCTTCCGGAACGCCTGGCTGGTCGGCGCCGCCGCCGCCCACCTCGCGCTGGTCGGGTCGATCTGGGCGATACCCCCCGCCGCCGTCTTCCACGATTGGCTCGCGATCGACCCGCTGGGCCTCGTGGTCCTCACCGTGGTGACGATCCTGTTCGCCGTCGTCGCGGTCTATTCGGTCGGCTACCTCGGCACCGAGAGTCCTCGGGGCGGGCGCGCGTTCGTGAGCTGCCTGCTGGGGTTCCTGGCCTCCACCTCGCTGGTCACGATGAGCCATCACCTGGCCTTGCTGTGGGTCGGGATGGAGGCGACCACCCTGGCGCTGGCCCCGCTGGTGTTCCACCGGCATGACCGGCGCTCGCTCGAGGCGGTCTGGAAGTATCTCGTCCTGTCGTCGGTCGGGATCGCGCTGGCGTTGCTGGGCACGTTCTTTCTCGCGGCGGCGCAGGTGCAGGGACGCCCGCTGTTGATCGACGACCTGGTGTCGACGGCCGGGACCATGCAGCCGAGTCTGCTGCGGGCCGCCTTCGTCTTTCTGCTGGTCGGCTTCGGGACCAAGATGGGGCTCGCGCCCCTGCATGCCTGGAAGCCCGACACCTACGGGGAGGCGCCCAGCCTGGTGGCCGCCCTGATGGCGGGGGCCCTCACCAGCTGTGCCTTCCTGGGCCTGGCCCGCATCGCGCAGGTGATGTCGGCCGCCGGTCAGACCGCCTTCATGCGGCCCCTGCTCCTCGCGTTCGGCCTCTTCTCCCTGGTCGTGGCCGCGGCATTCATGATCGGGCAGACCGACCTCAAGCGCCTGCTCGCCTACTCCAGCGTGGAGCACATGGGGCTCCTGGTGCTTGGGCTCGGGCTCGGGGGAACCGGGGCCTACGGCACCGTGCTGCACGTGCTCAACAACGGTCTCACGAAGGGTCTGATGTTCCTGACCGTGGGCAACATCGTCCTGGTCAGCGGCACCTCTCACATGCCCTCGATGCGGGGGATGCTCCGCCGCGCGCCCGCCTCTGGTGTCCTCCTGCTGGCGGGGCTCTTCGCAGTCACCGGCTCGCCCCCCTTCGGCCCGTTCGTGAGCGAGTTCACCATCCTCGGTGCCGCGATCGGGCAGGGGCATCCCTGGATCGGGGCGGCCATGGTCCTCCTGCTCGCGGTCATCTTCGTCGGCATGGCCCGGCCGATTCTGGACCTCCTGTATGGCGAGCCCGCAGCCACGGGCGCGGACCCGCGAGCCGGCGGGCTGCGTCTCGCCGGTCCGGTGGTCCTCACGCTCCTGGTGCTGGTCCTCGGCGTCTACCTCCCCCTCCACCTGCGGGACGTGCTCGCCAGGGCCGCGGTCTCGCTCGGAGGGGCTGTGCCGTGACCCAGCTGGACGAGCTGGAGCTGCGCAACCGGCGCGCGGTGCCGCTGGCTGCGGTGCCGCGTGAGCCGCCGGCCCGCTTCCGCGACAGCGTGATCACGGCCGTGGCGGGGGGGCGGCGCCTCATTGCGTTCTTCGGCATGCCCGAGCCGACCGGTCGGACCCTCCTCCTCGCCGTGCTCGCGGACGACGAGGCGGGTACGCTCGACGCCTGCGCCACGGTCGTCGCCGACCGGTACCACGCGCTCACCCCGGAGTGCTCCGAGGCCCACCTCTTCGAGCGGGAGATCGCCGAGCAGTGCGCCGTGATCCCGGAGGGCCACCCGTGGCTCAAGCCGGTGCGCCGGCACCCGCCCGATCATCGGGGGCCGGGGGATGGAGCCGGCCCCTACGACCGGGAGCGGTACCCGTTCCTTGAGATAGCCGGGGAGGAGGTCCACGAGGTCGCCGTCGGCCCCGTCCACGCCGGCATCATCGAGCCCGGTCACTTCCGCGTTCAGGCCCACGGCGAGCAGGTGCTCTTTCTCGAGATCATGCTCGGCTACCAGCACCGGGGCGTCGAGACGCTGCTCGAGACGCGTGGCCGTACCCGGTCCGTGCTCGTCGCCGAAGCGATCGCGGGAGACACCGTAATCGGGCACGGCGAAGCGTACTGCGCCGCGATCGAGGCGCTCGCCCGGAGCCGGAAGACGCCCCGCGCGCAGACCATCCGGGGGATCGCCCTCGAGCTCGAGCGGCTGGCCAATCACATCGGCGATCTCGGGGCGATCGCGGGTGACGTCGCCTACCAGCCGGCGGCGGCGTACTTCGGGCGCATGCGCGGCGAGTGCCTCAACCTCCTCATGACGCTCTCGGGCAATCGCTACGGCCGCGGACTCATCCGCCCCGGGGGCGTTGCGTTCGACCTCACGCCGGCCATGGCCGACGAGGCCCGCGACCGTCTCACCCGGCTGCGCGAGGAGCTGCTTCCCGCCGCCGACATGATGCTCGGCAACGCGTCGGTGCAGGCCCGGTTGGAGGGCGCCGGGGCGCTTTCGCCGGCCAAGGGTCGGGAATTGGGGCTGGTCGGGCCGCCGGCGAGGGCGTGCGGCATCCACCGCGACGTGCGGCACGATCACCCCTACGGCGTCTTTCGGTTCGCCCACATTCCGGTCTCCACCGCCTGGGCCGGCGACGTGCTCGCGCGTTGCCTCGTCCGCCGGCTGGAGATCCTGCGCTCACTCGAATTCGTGGTGGAGCAGCTGGAGCGCCTGCCGGGCGGCGCGGCAAGAGTCGAGTGCGGCCCGCTGCGTCCCGAGGAACTGGTAGTGGCCATGACGGAGGGGTGGCGGGGGGAGATCGTGCATGTGGCGGTCACCGATCCCGCCGGCGCCATCCGCCGGTACAAGGTGGTGGACCCCTCGTTCCACAACTGGAGCGGCCTGGCCGCCGCCCTGCCGGGGAACCAGATCTCCGACTTCCCGCTCTGTAACAAGAGCTTCAACCTGTCCTACGCGGGGCACGACCTCTGATGCTCGAGTTTCTTCGCGTGCGCCTCCAGCAGGGGACCCGGACCTCGCCGTTCCCCGCCGGGGGCGCCGACTTTCCCGCCCGATTCCGCGGAAGGCCCGCGTTCGATCCGGCCAAGTGCGACGGCACCTGCTCCGGCTGTGCCGGGGAGATGCCATCGGAGGTGCTGACCCGGGGACCCCGCGGCATCGAGCTGGACGTGGGTGCCTCGCTCTTCGCGCCGGAGGAGGCCGCCGCCTGCGCCGGTGGCGCGCTTACCTTCACCCGGGATCACCGCATGGGCTCCCGCACCCGCGCCGGGCTCGTCAGCGCGGACGGCGAGGTGGAGCTGGCAACGGCGCTGGAGGCCCGGATGCGGCGGCTGTTCGGCCGTTCGTTGCGCCTCAGGTCGGTTGCGGCGGGAAGCTGCAGCGGCTGCGAGGCCGAGCTGGTCGCGCTGGGCAACGTAGTCTTCGATATGGCGCGCTTCGGGGTCCAGTTCGTGGCGTCGCCGCGACACGCTGACGGACTGGTGGTGACGGGAGCCGTGAGCGTCAACATGAAGCGGGCACTGTTGGAGACCTGGGAAGCCACCCCAGCCCCGCGACTGGTGATTGCGGTCGGCGCCTGCGCCATCAACGGAGGCCCCTTCCGCGGCAGCCCCGAGGTTTCCGACGGCGTCCCCACCGAGCTCCCTGTCGATCTGTGGATTCCCGGATGCCCGCCGCATCCGCTCACCGTCCTGGACGCCATGCTGCGGCTGCTGGGGCGCCTCGAAGAGGGATCGTGATCAAGGTCCCACTCCACCCCCGCGGACCGCCGGCTCTTCCAATCAGCGCGATGTGGACTGCGGGCCCGCCGAAGCCGATGGTGCCGAGGCGTAGTAGAGGAGCGCCAGCTCGCGCAGTCGGTCCCTGACGCTCAGGGTGCCGGCCAGCGGCGCCGGAACCGCAGCGGGTTCTGGAACAGATGCGCGGGTAGGAGGAAGATTACCAGGAACATGCCGAACGCGATCAGGAGCCCGGGCACCAGAATGGCGAGCCGCCGGGTGGCGAGATAGAGCACGCTGGTGATGAGCGCTACCGTGAACGCGAAGAAGGCGAGCAGCGCCCGGCGCACCTGCTGGGCCAGGAAGCGCTGCAGCTCGAGCGTATCGCGCGGGTGCCAGCGGACCCGC
>DATCWW010000055.1:0-3131 GCA_036566145.1 Gemmatimonadales bacterium | reverse complement strand
GCCGCCCGCCGCTGATCGAGCGCCAGGGTGAAGCTGTCGCTCTCGGCCACCGGACGTCCGCCGACGCTGAGCTCGCGGATCCGGTCGCCCACCGGACGGCGGAGGTCGATATCGTACCGGGCGCCGCGCACGACCTCGAAGTCTGACCCCGCGACGGCGTCGTCGAGCGAGATCCGCCCGGCGGGATCGACCCGGAAATAGCGCGCGCTCCACTCCAGGTAGCTGCGCAGCTGCGCGCCGGAGATCCGGAGCGTCACCAGCGTCCGGTCGCCGGGGCTGAAGCGCAGCAGGTCGGCGCGCCGGATGGTGTCCCCGGGCAGGCCGAGGCGGAGATCTGAGAGGGCCGCCGACGCGAGCCGCGCGCCGCCGGCTCGGCGCTCCGTTTCCAGCACGAAATCGAGGAGCGCGGTGGGCTGGGCCCTGGCCGCGGTCGCCGGCATCGGGGCCGTGGCAAGGCCGAGCGGCTGGTCCACCCATGCCTGCACCGCCGCGTGCAGCGCGGCGAGCCGTTGCTCCACCAGCGGCGAGGGCGCCACCCTGCCCAGGTCGAGCGGCTCGGAGCGCACCCGCAGGATCCGCCAGCGGTTCTTCTCCCGCGCCAGGTCGAGATGCACCACCGCGAGCTCGAGCGCGTCCGGCCTCGGCTGCACGAAGTGCACGCCGCCCAGGGTCGTATCCCGGATGGCGCGGTGCGAGTGCCCCACCACGACGAGATCGGGCCGGGCCGAGAGGCCGGCGAGCTCGGCCGCGCCCTGCTCCGCGCCGACGCCGGTCGTGTCGTAGGAAGACGCGCCGCCCAGCCCCGCGTGGACCAGCGCCACCACGACGTCCGCATCCCGCCGGAGTCCGGCGAGGACCGGCCCCGCCGCGTCGGCGAGCCGCACGAGCCGGGTTCCACGCATCCGGCCGCGATTCCAGACCATCGCCCCCGGTGTGGTGAAGCCGGTGATGCCCACGCGCACGCCCTGGCGCTGCACCACGGCCGAGGGCTGGAACACCGGCGTGTCGGCCGGATCGAGACGGAGGTTGCCGCTCACCCACGGAAAGCGCGCCCCGGCCGTCGCCTGGCGCAGCGCCTCCAGCCCGACCTCGAGATCCCGGTCGCCCGGGGTGGCCGCGTCGTACCCCACCAGGTTCATCGCCTCGATCAGCGGATCGGGATCCTGCGGCCCCACTCGGCGGCGATACTCGGCGAAGGGGCTTCCCTGCAGCAGATCGCCGGCGTCCACGACGACCACCTGCCCCGGGTAGCGCCGCCGAAGCGAGTCCACCGCGGTCGCCACCCGCGCGAGCCCGCCCGGGTAGGGGCGGTGGGCGAGGTAGTCCCACGCGGTGATGTGGCCGTGCGCGTCGGTGGTGGCGACGAGCACGAGATGAGCACTGTCCGGAACCTGGGCGGCGGCGAGACTGACGGCCAGGAGGAGGGGAAGCATTGGCCCCAAATATATCTGATCGCCCCCGACCATCACCCCGGGACCGACCGCTTGATTATGCGTCTGGGCGTATATATGTTTGGACGGATATGCATCCGGTCCCGTCCGCCACCGATACCCTGCTCACGGTCGCCGAGCCCACCCGGCTCCGGATCCTGAACTGCCTCGCCGCGGCGCCGCTCTTCGTCTCCGACCTCCAGGCGGTGCTGGACCTGCCGCAGCCCACCGTGTCGCGCCACCTCCAGGTGCTCCGCAAGGCCGAGCTGGTGCGGGACACGCCGGTGGCCCAGTTCGTTCTCTACCGGCTCCGCCGCGACATCGGCACGCATGGTCGGCTCTTGTCGGCCATTCTCGACGCGGTGGTGCAGGACGACGCCGACATGCGGACCGAGCGGGACCGCGCCGCCGAGCGCAGCCGCTCCCACACCAGGACCCGGGTCGCCGGGCCCGTCGCCGAGAAGGCGCCGATGCGCAGCAAGAGACCGACATGACCCATCGCATCCTCGTGGTCGACGACGAGCCGGACATCACCGCCCTGGTGGCCTATCACCTGGCCAAGGCGGGGTTCCGGGTCTCCACCGCCAGCACCGGGCCCGAAGCCCTCAAGGCCGCGCGCGAGGAGCGGCCCGACATCGTCATCCTCGATCTCATGCTCCCGGGCGTGAGCGGGTACGACGTGCTGGCCGAGCTGCGCCGCCGGGACGAGACCCGGGAGGTGGGGGTCATCCTGCTCACCGCCAGGCGGGAGGAGGTGGATCGCATCCGCGGCCTCTCGCTCGGCGCCGACGACTATCTCACCAAGCCGTTCTCGCCTCCGGAGCTCTCGCTCCGGGTCCGGGCGCTGCTCCGGCGGCTGGGCTCGCCCCCCGTTACCGGCGGATCGACCCTGGCGGCGGGCCCCATCGCCATCGACCGGTCGGCCCACCGGGCCACCGTGGAAGGCCAGGAGCTCAACCTCACGGCCACCGAGTACAAGCTCCTGCTGACCCTGGTCGAGCGCCGGGGACGGGTGCAGACCCGGCCGCAGCTGCTCGAGACGGTGTGGGAGGCTCAGCCCGACATCCAGACCCGGACGGTGGACATGCACGTGCAGCGGCTCCGCACCAAGCTGGGCGACGCGGGCAAGATGATCGAGACCGTCCGCGGCTTCGGCTATCGGTTCAAGGGCACGGAGCGCGGGGTCCGCAGCCGGTGACCTTCGCCACCCGGCTCGTGGCCGGCACCCTGCTGGTGCTGGTGGCCGCGGTGGCGGTGCTGCTCTGGGCCGCCGAGCGGTCGCTCCGGCGCGACCTGGTCGGCGACATCGAGCATTCGCTGGAGAGCGAGGCGCTGCTGATCCGTGAGGCGCTGCCCCACGACTCGCTCGGGTGGGCGTCCGTGGTGCATCGCCTCGCCGGCCGGAATCACCGGCGGATCACCCTGATCGACCGGGCCGGCACCGTCCGCGCCGACAGCGACTTCCCCGAGGGGCCGCTCCCGCCGCTGCAGAACCACCGCACTCGCCCCGAGGTGCGCTCCGCCCTGGCCGGCGGCGTCGGCGTCGCCACCCGGCGGAGCGAGACGGTGGGACACGACCTGCTCTACGTCGCCGTCCCGGGAGGCCCCGGCGTGGTCCGGGTGGCCGCGAGCCTGGAGCAGGTGGACGACATCGTCCGGCGGGCGCAGGGGGCGGTCGCCGGCGCCGCGCTGCTGGCCCTG
>DATCWW010000040.1:0-4160 GCA_036566145.1 Gemmatimonadales bacterium | reverse complement strand
CGCCGAAGGCGGGTGGGTGGCCCCCGGTGCGCCGCCCCGTGCACCAGAAGGTCGCATGGGCGACTCGGTACTTGTCACCTGGCCTGGGACCTCCCCAAAGGAGTAGTAGTGCTCCGCGTGCGTCCGCTGCCACGAACGGTTGCGCAGTCCTGAGAAGAAGGCAGTGATCAAGAACCCAAAACTGGAGGAAATGGCAATGACGCGACGGGGGAATGTGGTGGCGGCGGCGGTGGTCGCGCTCGGATTGGCGGGGTGCGAGTACGACAAGGCCAACGGTCCGACCGGCATGTACGACTCGGCTCCGCGATCCCAGTTCCAGGTTGTGAGGGCCAGCGGCGATCTCACGAACGCCCTGACGGAGTTCCGCGCGCTGCTGGGGGACCCACCCAACGGCGCCAATCCCGGTCCGCTGAATGTGGGGCGGAGGGAGATCAAGTGGGACGGGGTGAAGCCCGAGCTGACGAATACCGACGCGCTGCCGGCCGACAACTTCCGGGCGAACGGCCTGCTCTACGTCGACCTCGGCACCGGGCTCAGGGTGAGCGACAACGACTTCATCGACATCGACCCGAGCTACCCGGCCCAGTTCAATGCCTTCAGCCCGCCGAAGACCTTCGCGCCGATCGGGAACGAAAACTCCGAGGTGACCTTCGTGATCCCGGGGAGCGCCACTCCGGCCGCGGTCACCGGGTTCGGCGTGGTCTTCTCCGACGTGGACCGCGTCGGGTCGGCGTCGATCAAGCTCTTCACCGCCGACGGGCACAGCCTGGGGCAGTATCAGGCCCCGGTGCGGACTGACGCGAACGGTTTCTCCTTCGTCGGCGTCGTGTTCAAGGATCCGATCGTGACCAAGGTGGTCATCAGCAGCGGGCAGGCGCCGCTCGCCCGAGGGGTGCTGGACGTGAGCGACGGCGGCAATCGCGACCTCGTAGTCTTCGACGACCTGTTGTTCGGGGAGCCGCAGGGACTCTGAGCAGGGACGCTGAATAGAAGGCGTGGGGACGGCCGCCCGGCCGTCCTCTACGTTTTGCGGTCCACGTGTCGCCGCGCCTCGCGAAAGATCTCGTGCCACATCGCCCGCGTGAGCCGGCCGGTGTTGGTGTTCTGCCGGCTGGGATGGTAGCTGGCGATGAAGACGGTGCCGTCGGGCAGGGTGGCGACGGCGCCGTGCCCGAAGCCGGGCCGCTCCCGCGCCGGGAGGCGTTCCCACCAGCCCGATGCGCGGAGCCACGCCTCCCGGGCGATCCGGCCGAGCGCGATCACCACCAGAATTCGGTTCAGAAGCGCCAGCTCCCGCACGAGCCAGCCGCGGCAGCGCTCCAGCTCTTCGCGGGTGGGCCGGTTGTCGGGCGGGGCGCAGCGGGCCGCCGCGGTGACGTAGCAGTCGCGCAGCTCGAGTCCGTCATCCCGGCTGACCGAGGTGGGCTGATTGGCGAATCCGAAGCGGTGCAGCGCCTCGTACAGCCAATCACCGCTGGAGTCCCCGGTGAACACGCGCCCCGTGCGATTGCCGCCGTGCGCCGCGGGGGCGAGGCCGACGACCAGGAGACGGGCCCGAGGATCGCCGAACCCCGGCACCGGGCGGCCCCAGTAGGTCCAGTCGCGGAACTCGCGCTTCTTCTGCTCCGCGACCAGACGGCACCAGGAACGGAGCCGCGGGCAGCGCTCGCAGGCGACGACTCCGGCCTGGACGGTCTCCAGCGTCATGGCGCGGTTGTTTCTGACGTCGCCGGCGACCGCGGCGTGACGTTTCAGCGTGAGGCGTTTGGGCATTGGGATCCCGCCGAGCCATGAGCCACATGGTGTCCGGATGCGGCGCCTGGCCGTTCGTCGGCACCTCCGGCGCAAGGAGAACATAGCGGGGAATAAGGTCCGGACTCATCCCGTCTCCGTCCGGTAGCCTCCAAAGACAGGACCACGGCGATGAGGTGGAGTGTGGGTCACATGGACGTCCTACCGGGTGCCACTCAGGCCCGCTTTCAAGTGCTGGTGCAGCCCCACCTTGGACGCCTCCTCCGCTTCGCGGGCCGGCGCCTGCGGAACCTGGCCGACGCCGAGGACGTGGTGCAGGAAGCGTGCAGCCGCGCCTGGCTCGCCTTCGCCGACCTGCGTGACGAGACGCTGGTTCTGCCCTGGCTCTATCGGATCCTTCGCTCCTCCCTGAGTGACCATTTCGAAAAGCAGGCCCGTCGGGAGCGGCTCGCACCGACCCTCGCCCTGGAGTCGAGCGGCGACGCGGTGCACGACCACGGCGCCGGGCCGCTGGAGGATCTCATCGCCACGGCCTCGAGCGAGCGGATCCACGAGCTGCTGCGCATGCTGCCCGAGGAATTCGCCCTGGCGATCGAGCTGCATGACCTGGAAGGGTTTCGCTATGCGGACATCGCGCGGGTCACCGGCGTCCCGCTGGGCACGGTGATGAGCCGGATCTATCGAGGCCGCAAACTGCTGGCGGCCCTGATCCTGATGAACGAAAGCCTGTCGGACCTGGCTCCGTCCCCCGCGGCATCCTCCCCGCAGCTGCACGTGAGGCGCGCATGAGCCACGACCATGCGGTGACACTCCTCGCCGCCTACGCCGACGACGAGCTCCCCCCGGAGGCGCGTCGCGAGGTGGAGGCGCACCTGGCCGAGTGTGTCGAGTGCGTCCAGGAGCTTCGGGTGCAGACCGCCCTGAGGCTTCGGCTTCGGGAGGAGGAGAGCGCGTTGGAGCCGCCGGACACGCTGATGCGCCTCGAGGCCTATCTGGCGCACCTCGGGCGGAGTGCCCCGGAGCAACGGGCGTCGGCCGTGGATATCGGCCCCGGGAAACGCCCGGTGCTCCGGCACCCGGTCGTGGCCTGGAGCGGCTGGCTGGTCGCGGCGAGCCTTGCCGCCGTCTGGGCGCTGGGACCTCGCGGGTCCTCGGGGCAGGGGATGGGGGGAATGTCGATGGGTCGCCTGGCTCCGGTGTCGGTCGACAGCGTCCCCGAGAGCATCGCGGACGCGGCGCTGCACGATTTCAAGCGGGTCGCCGACGCGGCGCTGCCGCAGGGACCCGAGCTGGCGGCGGTGGAGTCGCAGGTTCCTTTCTCGGTGCCGGCCCTGACCGCGCCGCACATGCGGCTGATCGGCGCCTGGACGACCATTATCGACGGGGTGCCCGCGGCGGCGCTGGCCTATCGCTGCCACGACCGCCTCGTCGTCCAGTACGTGGTGCCGGAGCACGTCTTCTTCCGCCCGCCCCGGGTGCGCCAGGCCATCGCCGCGTCGGGTCTCTATGCGGCTGGGGAAGGGAAGGTCCACGCCGTCGGCTGGCCCGGACGGGACAACGGGTCCTTCCTCGTGGGCGAGTTCACCGCCCCCGAGCTCGCGGCCATGCGCGATTAGAGGGAATACTCTCCGCCTTCGGTCTGTCTGCCTTCACGATATCGGCGTTCACCCCGGACGCCTCGGCACACACACCGAAGGGAGTATGCGCGATGAGCACCCGCTGGAGCTCGGTCTTCGCCCGAGCCGCCCTCCTGACGTTGTCCGCCCTCTGGACCGCCTGCCAGTCCGACCCCATGGCCCCGAAGACCGCAGAACTGGCGACGACCGCCGCGCTCAAGGCGGCCGGCGCGAACGCCGCCGGCAACGTCAACGGTGCGGCGGGCCAGATGCCCGCGTTCTACGACGGTAATCAATTCGTGGTCAACATGATGGAAGTGCCGGAAGGCGCGTCCGCCGCGACGATCGCGCACAACGGGAGCATCAACGAGATCTACGCCACCAACGACCTGGACGACGAGCAGGATTTCCTCCCCGTGATCGACGCCATCCAGGGGGACGGCTTCAATCCGCTGTGGCGGCAGAACCTGATCGTCTTCAACCAGGGTGTCACCCCGCACCAGTTCACGTCGGACGAGGAGGTGCTCGCGGCGGCGCAGGGGGCGAATCCGGAGATCACGATTGTGACGACCGATGAGGTGTATCGGTGCTCGGTGGTGGGGCGCAAGTAGGGGACATCGGGAGCCGCGCGGGGTGAGATCGCGGATCGGCGAGCGCGCGGGGGGTGGGCGACCCTCCGGGGCGCTGCAGTGCCCACCCTCATGACCGGGCCTGACTACGACATCCTAGGTGGTGTGGCGTGCACTGACGCGCCCCTGCGGGTCACCCACCCCCCGCGCGCTCGCCGGGCCA
>DATCWW010000188.1:0-2427 GCA_036566145.1 Gemmatimonadales bacterium | reverse complement strand
CCGGGCCCGGAGCAGGAGCGCCTCCGCGGCGGCCATGTCCGCCGGGTCGCGGAAAGCGGGCGAGCCGGCGAGCTCCGGCGCCAGCTCCGCGGCTTCCGCCTCCATCCCCCGGAGCCGCTCCACGTCGCGCTCGAAGCCCTGGACCGCCTGGTCCGGGTCGGGGGCGACGTCTGCGTCGAGCAGCGCCTCCAGGCGTCCGGTTCGATACCCCTCGCCCTGCCAGTGGAGGATGGCCGCCCCGATCTGGGTCCGCCACGCGTCCACCTGGAGCGCGACGGTCGCATGGATCTCGCTCAGGAAGTCGGAGAATTCGTCGTGCTCGGCGGGACGGCGGGACGGCGGGACGGCGCGAGACGGGTCCGGCTCAGGCTCACTGGTCACGCTTGCGACCGGGGCGTCGGATTCTTCAGCCGGTCCGCCATTCCGCGGCCCCGCCGTCCCGCCAATAAGCTGCCGCGCCTGTTCCGGTGTCAGCGGCGCGTCGCTCACCGCCTGGTGGGCGATCATCCGGTTCAGCGCGCCCAGCAGCTCGCGGACGTTGTCGATGCTGAGTCCGGCCACCGCCTCGAGCACGCCATCGGCGAACGCGGCCCGCCGCTCCTCCGCCTTCCGCCGGAGGATGGCGACCCGGGTCTCGTAGTCGGGCGCGGCGACATCGATGATGAGGCCGCCCGCGAAGCGGCGGATCAGCCGCTCGTCCAGGGCCTCGATCTCCGCCGGCGGCCGGTCACTGGTGAGGACGATCTGCCGGTTGGCGGTCTGCAGGGCGTCGGTCAGCCGGAGCAGCTCCGCCTGCATCTCGCGACGGTGGGTGAGGAACTGCACGTCGTCCACGAGCAGCAGATCCACGTCGAGGAACCGCTTGCGGTACGCGTCGCCCTGCCCCGCGGCGATGGCGGCGTGGAACGCCTCCACGAACTCGTCGAGGGTGAGATACTCCACCGCGAGCCGCGGATTGATCGAGCGGGCCGCGTGGCCGACGCCCATGAGCAGGTGCGTCTTGCCCAGCCCGGGCCGGGCATAGATGAACAGCGGGTTGTACACCGTGCCCGGGGCCTCGGCCACCGCTTTGGCGGCGGTGACCGCGAGGCGGTTGGCCGCTCCGACCACGAAGGTCTCGAAGCGGTAGAGGGGGTTCAGGGTGACGGTCACGTGACCGGCGTCCCCGCCGCGAGGCGTTTGAGGACTATCTCCGAGATGCCGCGCAGCGTCTCGAACACCCCGGTGCCATGCAGGCAATCGGCGCCGAAGCTGGGCACCGCGCGGAAATTGAGCGCGTCGTCCATCTCGGCCGGGGCCAGAATGAGGTCGGTCGGCAGATCCTGTTTATTGTACTGGAAGACCACCGGCAGCTGCCGGATGTCCACCCCTTCGCTCAGCAGGTTGTCCTGCAGGTTCTGCAGGCTCTCCAGGTTGTCGTCGAAGCGGCGGGCCTGGCTGTCGGCCACGAACACCACGCCGTCGGCGCCCTGGAGCACCAGCTTGCGGGTCGCGTTGTAGTAGCTCTGCCCGGGTACGGTGTAGAGCTGGAACTTGGTGGTGAACCCCGAGATGCTCCCCAGCTCGAGAGGGAGGAAATCGAAGAAGAGGGTGCGATCGGTCTGGGTCGCGAGCGATACCATCCGTCCCCGGCGGCTCTCCGGCACCCGGCCGTAGACGTACTGCAGATTGGTCGTCTTTCCGGACCGGCCGGGTCCGTAGTAGACGATCTTGCAGGTAATCTCGCGCGCCGTGAAGTTGACCAGAGACATCGCTTACCGTCCGAAAAGTGCTTTGAGACTGGCATCGAGCTCGTGCTCGAAGTTCTCGGCCAGCCTCGGCGCCGCCGCGGCGTCGCGCGGCGCCATGGCCTCGAGCTCCGTCACCATCCGATCGAAGAACAGCTGGACGATCCCCACCGATGTCTCCGGCCCGAACACCACCAGCCCGATCCAGCGCCCCCGCGGCGTAGCGAAGACCGAGAGGAGACAGCTCTGCCGGGACCCGTGATGCACCAGGGCTTCGAAGCGCGAGCCCCCCATGAGCCGGGCGAGCTCCTCGGTGGACGCCACGATCCCCGCGCCGAGCGCGGCCGCGGTCATGACGTCGAGCGAGCGGGCGAAGCCGTGCTGCGCCACCACCTGGCCCGAGGAGGTCATCAGCAGCGTCAGGCGCGCGGCCGATTCGTCCAGGAAGGCCTGCAGCGGGAGCTCCACCCAGGGCTCGAGCGCGCGCATCAGCCCAACCGCCCCGCGGCGTCCAGCATCTCGAGGCGCGCGAGCCCGATGTTGGCATCCGGCCCCACCACCGCCACCAGGACGAGATCGCCCGGCGCCGGCGCGGCGAGCAGCGAGCCCTCCTCCGCCCGCAGATGCACGAAGAGCGGCGACTCCAACCCCGCGGCCCCGGTGGTCCTGAGCAGCCGACCCACCAGCGCCCCCGCGAGCG
>DATCWW010000028.1:0-2024 GCA_036566145.1 Gemmatimonadales bacterium | reverse complement strand
GCGGGTGACCGGCACGGTCTGGCCCAGAGCAGGCACCGAGATCGTCATCTCGCCACTGTCGGTGCCCTGCGCCGACACCAGCGCGCCGTCGAGGCCGAGCTGATGGACTTCCTTGACCGTGCCGGTGGCGGTCATCTGCAGCTCCTGGTCGGCCTGGACCCGGGTGCCCGAGCGCGAATAGGTGCCCGAGCTCTCCAGCCCGATCGCCTTCTGCTGCCGAGGCCCCTGTTCCTCGGTGCCGGCAGCCTTGTAGGTGATGATCGAGGTCTCCGTGACCGGAAAGGCGTCGGCCACCACCTTCCGCTGGGTGGTGTCGGTCCATTCCATCCCCTCGCGCACCCCGCCCGGCGGCAGGGCGGGAAAGAGGAGCGGAATCCGGCTCCCGATCTCGTCGCTCAGGGTGCTGCTCCGGTTGGCGCTGAGGGCGGAGAGCTGGCCGCTGGGGCTCAGCGTTCCGGTCCAGACCGTCCCCCGGGCGGCGGCCACCGAATCCGGCGACACCGGCTGCCCGCTCTCCAGCGCGTCGAGCGAGTCGAGCGCCACCGACACGGTGTAGGCGTTCTGCGCGGCGCCTTCGGCCAGCGTCACCCGAAGGACGGCGACCCGGTCTTTCACCTGCTGCTGCACCGCCCCACCCTCGTACTGCAGGTTGAGACTGTCGTGGTGCTCCAGCCGGTAGCGCGCATCGCGCACCGGCTTGTAGGTGACCGCCGGACCGTGGCCCCCGGCCGGCGGCGCCGGCGCGTTGCCGTTCGGGGATGGCCCGGGCTTTGGCGTCGGCGTGCCCGGCGCGGTGCTGCCGCCCGAGGACGAGCATCCCTGAGCGAGGACGAGGCAAAGCGCGCCCGTGGCGAGCGCGGCGTGGCGGTGAAACGGCACGTTCATGGCAGGATCGAGACCTTCGTCGATTGCGTGATGGTGATCGGGACCGGCTGCGGGGAGAAGCTGCCGCTGAGCTGGAGCGCCGAGGTGATCTCCCACTGGCCGCCGAGATAGCGGCCATCGGAGCTCACCAGGTAGCTGCCGGAGCCGGTGCCGGTCCCGCTGATCTTGGCCGACCCCTGCGGCGTCGGCTGGCTGCCGTTCACCTCGGAGGTGTGGCTGGTGGCGATGCGGACGGCCTTCCGCGCTCCCTGGCCCTCATTGCCGGTGGCCTTGTACGTCACGACCCGGCGGACCGTCACCGTATCGGCGCCTTCGCCCGTCGTCGCCACTGCGGTGTCGGCCCAGCTCTCGCCCACCTTGAAGCCGGGGCGGATCCAGGGCAGGAAGTCGCTGAGCAGCCCCTGCACCTGCGCCGCCGCGGGATTCCCCACCGCCACCAGACGTCCGGGCCGCCCGCTGTGCTCGAGGTAGCCGCGGAACTCGCCGCCACGCGCGCTGTCCATCACCGAGGCCGGGATCGGGGCGGCGCTGTCGCCCTTCATCGAGTCGAGCACTGCGCGGACCGCCTTGCCGCCCGCGCTATCGGTCAGACGGACGGTGAGATAGCTGGTGGTCGTAAAGCGGATCACCTGCTTCCCCGCGCCGGCGCCCGTGGCGTCGATCTCCTGGTTCAGCGTCTGGTCGATCCGGTACTTGGCGGTGAGCGGCGGAAGGTGACCGCCCCGGCCGGGTCCACCGAGCAGCGGGGCCGCAGCGAGCGCGAGCACGAGGGTGACGGACGCGGTGGACGACATCGGGGCCTCAGGCGTGGGTCCGGGGTGGAAGGTAACCGGCCGTCACCGTTCCGGCACATCATGAAACGCCACGGCCCCCTGGATCGCTCCAGGGGGCCGGCGCCGGTCGAGCCGTAAGCCGAGTTCTGTTTCCCGGGGTGAGCCGGGAGATGGTCATCTGTCTGGGATGGCCGTCGCCGGCCACCTCGAGCAGCCTACCCGCGGCTGGCCCCTTGCCCTCGCGAGCTCGGGATCGGTGTGGGCGCACCTCGCCGCTTATTTGGCCTTGCTCCGACTGGGGGTTGCCGTGCCATCGCTGTTACCAGCGACGCGGTGGGCTCTTACCCCACCGTTTCACCCTTACCC
>DATCWW010000027.1:0-11507 GCA_036566145.1 Gemmatimonadales bacterium | reverse complement strand
GACGTCGAGGCCATCGCCGGCCAGCAACCACTCGCAGTTTACGGCCTGGCCGCCCTCACGGCACGAGGAGACGGCGCCGCGCGCGCCGCGCTCGCTCGGCTGCTGGAGGATCGGCGCCGGTGGGTGCGGGAGTGGGCCCGGGAGGCGACGGGGATGGAGTGAGGCCCGAGACTAGGCCAGCCAGTCGGCGACCAGACCCAGCGCGCCGCGGTCGGCCGCAGCGAGCGGGTCGGGCTCATGGTCCACCGAGAGCACCCGGTCGAGCCCCGAGAGGCGCGAGACCGCGCCCGCGGTGAGTCCGGTCGAGGCGTCGGGGATAGCCGGCGCGGTGACCACCACCCCCAGCACGTCCACCCCGCCCAGCTCCAGGGCGCTCAGCGTAAGCAGCATCTGGTTCAGCGTCTCGGCCTCATCACGTCCCACCACCAGCGCACCCGCGCCCAGGCTCCGCGCCAGCTCCACCGCGTTCCATTCCCAGGTGATCGGCGTGAGGAGTCCGCCGGTGCCCTCCAGCAGCACCAGATCGGCTTCGGCGCGGAGCGGCTCGAGCTGCAGCAGAAGGGCGTCGAAGTCCACCGGCTCCGCCTCCATGCCCGCGGCGAGCGCGGGCGGCAGCGGGGGGCCGAAGCGGACCAGGGCGGAACGCGGCGCCGTCTGCCCGGTGGTCCGGGCGAGGAGGGCCCCGTCCTCACCCTCCTCCCCGCTCAGGTCGCAGCCCACCTCCACCGGCTTGACCGCGAGCACCCGCAGGCCACGCTGTTGGAGAGTGCGCGCCAACCCTCGCGTCACCCAGGTCTTGCCCACCCCGGATCCCGTGCCGGTGACGAGAACGAAGCCCACGCCGGCCTCAGCGCTGGGCTGGATGGTTGACGAGAATCTTCTGGATGGTGCGGATCCGGTCGGCGAACTCGAGCGTCGTGAAGTCGTAGATCTCGTCGTCCGCGCCGGTGAGCGCGCTCATCGCGCCGGCGGCGCCAGCCCCGAGGTCCACGGTGGAGGACTGGATCAGCCGGATCTCGGTGATGTGCTCCACCGGCAACCGGGCGAGGGTGTCGGCCTGGCGGATGACCAGCGAGTCCCCATCGAGCCGCACCAGCCCGATGTCCCACACGTAGCGCTCGCCCTCCAGCGTCACCTGCCAGCGCTCCCGTTTCGGGGCGGGGGTAGACTCCTGGGCGCGGAGCGGCGAGGCGGGGATGAGGAGGACGCCAAGGAGCGCAACGGATATGAGGCGGAGCATGCGTCGAATATACCGCGCTCGCGGCCGGGGCACTCCATCGTCTTGTCATCCCGAGCGCAACGAGGGACCTGCTCCGGCATTCCGGGGTCCCCCCAGCTTCGCGAGCACCCTGAGCGCCACGGCGCGCATCATGGCCAGCATGCGCCGCCGCCGGGCGCGCCGCCGATGCCGGGCCAGCGGGATCGCCGCCCGCTCGGGCTCCGTGTCGGCGTCAACAGGCGGGGAGTAGTTGACCGGGACCCGGTCGAAGGCGTCCACCCAGCGTGGCCGGTCGCCCCTCATTTCGCGATCTCCGTCAGGGCGTCGGCCAGGCGGTCCACTTCCGCCTCGGTCGTGTACAGGTACAGGGAGGCGCGGGCCGCTCGGGTCACCCCGAACCGCCGCAGCAGCGGGAGCGACGCGAGATCGCCGGCGCGGATCGCGATCCCTCGACGGTCGAGCTCGGCGAGGACGGCCGCAGGCTCCTTCCCCTCCAGCACGAAGCTGAAGACGCCGATCCGGTCCTCGGGCCGCGCGGAGCCGAGGATCCGGAGGCCGGGCACGGCGCCGAGCCGGTCGAGCGCATGCGCGACCAGCGCCCTCTCCCGCCGCCACACGGTATCGCGGCCCAGCCCCTCGAGAAAACGGATCGACGCGGCGAGGCCGACCGCGTCGGCCACGCTCGGCGTGCCGGCACCGAATCGCAGAGCGCCGGGCGCGTAGTCGGCGCGCTCGAGATCGGCGTCGTGCGCCATGTTGCTCCCGGCCTGGTAGGGCGGCATCGCATCGAGCAGGGCGTGGCGACCCCAGAGGACACCGCTCCCCATCGGCCCCATCATCTTGTGCCCGGAGAAGGCGAGGAAGTCGCAGCCCAGGTCCGCTACGTTCACCGGAAAGTGAGGCACCGATTGGGCGGCGTCGAGCAGAACAGTGACGCCCGCCTTCCGCGCGGCCGCGCAGAGCTCGCGGGCCGGGTTGATCACGCCGAGGACGTTGGAGACGTGGGTGCAGACGACGATGCGCGTGCGCGCGGTAAGCTGGTCCGCGAGGCTCGCAGGCTCTACCCGCCCGTCGTCGCTCACGTCCACATACCGAACCGAGGCTCCGGCTCGGCGCGCCGCGAGCTGCCAGGGGAGCATCGAGGAGGCGTGCTCGGCGATGGTGAGCAGGACCTCGTCTCCGGCCCGGAGGCTCGCGCCGCCCCACGCCGTGGCGACGAGATTGATCGCCTCGGTGGTGCCGCGGGTGAAGACGACCTCCAGCGGATCGGCGGCGCCGATGAAGCCGGCCACCGTGCGGCGGGCGCCCTCGTACGCCTCGTCGGCGCGTCGCGCCAGGGTGTGGAGGGTGCGGCCGGGATTGGCGTTATCCCGCCGGTAGAAGTCGGAGATCGCCTCGATGACCGGCTCGGGCCGCTGCGCGGTGGCGGCACTGTCGAGGTAGGCGAGCGGCCGGCCGTCCACCGATTGGGCGAGCGCGGGAAACTGTCGGCGCCAGTGCGAGGGGTCCGGATCCGCCTGCGCCACGGGAGCGGGCGGACCTCCGATCGGTGCGAGGCCGGCCTCGAGGGCGCGGCCCAGGTAGGGCAGGAGGGGGAGTGGCAGGAGCGACTGGAGCAGCGCACGGCGGGAGGTGACCACGGGAGGCTCCGACTTGACGTGGGATCGAGGCGATGATACAGTTGAATCAATGAATGATTCACGTGCGCCGTTTGCGCAAGCCCGCTGGCTCCTGCTCATCCACCAGCTCCCGCCCAAGCCTGACTATCTGCGGGTCAAGATGCGCCGGCGGCTGAGCCGCATGGGCGCGGCCCTGCTCAAGAGCACGGTGTACGTGCTTCCCAACGGCCCCGAGGCGCTGGAGGACTTCACCTGGCTCGCCCGGGAGATTCACGCGGCCGGCGGGAGCGCGATGGTGTGCGAGGCGCGGTTCGTCGAAGGGGTCGGCGATGAGGAGATCGAAGCCATGCTGCACGCGGAATCCATCGAGCCATCGCCGGCGGGCGATCGGGACGGTCCCGAGGGGGTCACCCCCGGCCGAACCTGGGTCACCCGGCAGGGCGTGTTCGTGGACCGGATCGCCAGCGCCTGGCTCATCCGGCGATTCATCGATCCGGAGGCGCGCTTCAAGTTCGTTCCGGCGCGAGGGTATCGGCCCGAGCCCGGCGAGCTCCGCTTCGACATGTTCGAAGCCGAGTACACCCACGAAGGAGAGCGCTGCACCTTCCAGACCCTGGTCACCCGCTTCGGGCTCCGCGATCCGGCGCTCACCGCCGTGGGCGAGATCGTCCACGACATCGATTGCAAGGACGAGCAGTTCGGCCGGCCGGAGACCCAGGGCGTCGCGCGGCTGCTGCGCGGCATCGCCGACGACACGGACCAGGACCCGGAGCGGCTGGAGCGCGGGGGCCGCCTCTTCGACGATCTCTACGCCGCCTTTGCGCGGTGAGGGTGCCGCTCGGGGCCTGGGCCGCCTACTTCCTCCGGCTCGGCACCTTCGGCTTCGGCGGACCGATCGCGCTCGCCGCCGCGATGCGACACGACCTGGTGGAAGAGCGCGGCTGGGTCACCGACGAGGAATACAAGGAGGGACTCGCCCTCGCCCAGCTCGCGCCCGGGCCGCTGGCGGCGCAGCTCGCGATCTACCTCGGCTGGATCCGCGCCGGGGTCCTGGGCGCGACGCTGGTCGGCCTCGCGTTCGTGGGGCCGTCGTTCGTGATGGTGCTGCTGCTCGCCTGGGGCTACCTGCGCTATGGCGGACTGCCCTGGATGCAGGCGGTCTTCTATGGGATCGGGGCGGCCGTCATCGCGATCATCGCGCGGGGAGCGGTCACGCTGGCCGGGCGGAGCGTCGGGCGCGACGTGCTCCTCTGGGCGATCCTGGTCCTCAACGCCTTCGTGGTCGCCGCCACCCAGCGGGAGCTGGTGTGGGTGTTCGCCCTGAGCGGGCTGGTAGTGCCGGTGGCCCGCGGGCTCGCCCCTCGGCTCGGCCGGGGAACCGTCCCGCTGGTGCTGCCTGCCTGGTGGCTCGCGGGGCTGCATGGGGTCGCCGACCCGGCGGTGCTGCCGACTCTCTTCATTTTCTTCGGCAAGGCCTCCCTGGTGGTCTTCGGCAGCGGGCTCGCCGTCGTGCCATTCCTGCACGGCGGTGTGGTCACCACCTACGGCTGGCTCACCGAGCGGCAGTTTCTCGACGCAGTCGCGGTCTCGATGATCACGCCTGGGCCGGTCGTCATTACGGTGGCGTTCATCGGAACGCTGGTGGCCGGCCTGCTCGGGGGGACGGTCGCGGCCCTCGGCATGTTCGTGCCGACGTGGGGGGCGGTGGTCCTGCTGGCGCCCGGATTCCGCCGGATCATGGCGAGCCCCGTTCTCCGAGCCGCGGTGGACGGCGTCACCGCCGCCGCCGCGGGGGCCCTTGCGGGCGCGGTGGTGGTGCTCGGGAGGCGCGCGTTAGTCGACCCGGCGACCTGGCTGATCGGGATCGCGACGTTGGTGCTGCTGTGGAAGGTGCGTCGAATTCCCGAGCCGCTGCTGATTGTCGCGGCGGGGATCGTGGGGCTGGTACTGCGGTCTGCTTGACAGGCTAGCGCAGCCGAGGCTTGTACCGGTTGAGCGTGTCGTACTCGGAGGGCCACCGCATCGGATAGCCGAGGTCGGCCGCGGCGTGGCGGGTCCAGTAGGGATCCCAGAGGTGCGCCCGGGCCAGTACGACGAGGTCGGCCCGGCCGGCCGCGAGGATGGTGTTGACGTCCGCCGCCGACGAGATGTTGCCGACCGTCATGGTGGGGACCCGGGCCTCGTGGCGGATCCGGTCGCTGAACGGCGTCTGGAACTGCCGCCCGTAGACCGGCTTCGCGTCGGGCACGGTCTGGCCTGCCGAGACGTCCACGATGTCGGCGCCGGCGGCCACGCTCATTTTCGCGACCTCGACCGAGTCGTGCGCCTCCGTCCCGCCGGGCGCCCAATCCACGGCCGAGATCCGGACCGAGAGCGGCTTGGCCCCGGGCCACGCCGCCCGTACCCGGCTGATGATCTCCAGCGGGTAGCGCATCCGGCCGGCGAGCGGTCCGCCGTACTCGTCGGTACGGAGGTTGGTGAGCGGCGAGATGAACGACGCCAGCAGGTAGCCGTGGGCCAGGTGAAGCTCGAGCAGGTCGAAGCCCGCGGCGTCCGCCATGCCGGTCGCCCGAACGAAGTCCTCCGCCACCTGGTCCATGTCGGCCCGGGTCATCTCCCTGGGCACCTGACTGTTGGCCAGGTATGGTATGGCCGACGGCGCGATCAGCGGCCAGTTGCCCGCGGGCAGCGGCTGGTCTTCTCCCTCCCAGAGCACGCAGGTCGAGCCCTTGCGCCCGGCATGGGAGAGCTGGATCCCGATCGCCGCGTCGGTCTCGCCGTGCACGAAGTCCACGATCCGCTTCCAGCCGCTCACGTGCTCCGTCCGATACATCCCCGCGCATCCCGGCGAGATCCTGCCCTCCCGGCTCACGTCGGTCATCTCCGTCATGACCAGTGCCGCTCCGCCGATCGCCCGGCTGCCGAGATGTACCAGGTGCCAGTCGTTCGGCAACCCGTCCTCGGCGCGGTACTGGCACATGGACGAGACCACGACCCGGTTGGGCAGCACCAGATCCCGCAGCCGATAGGGCGTGAACAGCGGCGGCGGGGGCGGATCGAGGGGGACCGTGCGCCCGCTCTGCCGGCCCGCCTGCTCGGCGAACCAGCGGTCCACGTTCGCGGTCAGGCTGGGGTCGCGAAGCTGCAGGTTCTCGTGGGTGATGCGAAGGCTTCGGGTCAGCAGGTTGAAGGCGAACTGGAGCGGCTCGGTGTCGTGGTAGCGCTCGGTGGACTCGAACCACTCCAGACTCGCCTGCGCCGCCCGCTGGAGGCTCTCGACCTGCGGCCGGCGCTCGGCCTCGTACGCCGAGAGGGCCTCGGGGCCGGTCGCGTTTGATCGGAGCGCCGCCGCGAGCGCGATCGCGTCTTCCATGGCGAGCTTGGTGCCCGATCCGACCGAGAAATGCGCGGTGTGGGCGGCGTCACCCAGCAGCACCACGTTCTCCCAGTGCCAGCGCGCGTTTCGCACGGTCGGGAAGCGGCGCCAGATGGACCGGTTGGCCTGCAGCCGATGCCCCTGGAGCTCCTCCGCAAAGAGATGCTCGAGGTAGGCGACCGTGCCTGCCTCATCCTCCTCGCCAAGTCCGCTCGACGCCCAGGTCTCCTCCCGCGCCTCGACGATGAAGGTGGAGCGCCCGGGGGCGTACTGATAGGCGTGGGTGCGCCAGAGTCCCGCCGGCGACGGCTTGAAGTAGAACGTGAACGCCGGAAAGGGCCGGGTCGTGCCGAGCCAGACGAAGCGGTTGTGCCGCCAGTCGAGCCGGGGCTCGAAGCGGGCGGCCAGGCGCTCGCGGAGCGTGCTCGTCACCCCGTCGGCGGCGACGATGAGATCCGCCTTGGTGAGATCGCAGTCGGTCAGGTCGCGGATCTCCTGCTGCCAGTGCACCGTGACGCCGAGCGCCTGGGCGCGCCGGGCGAGGAGATGCAGCAGGGTGGTGCGCTCGACGCCGGAGAAGCGGTGGCCGGTGGAGCGGAGCACCGTGCCGCGATAGTGGATCTCGATGTCGTCCCAGCGCGCAGCGGCCTCGGCCATCGCCAGGTTGGTCTCGGGATCGGCCTCACCCACGTTCTCCAGGGTCTCGTCCGAGAACACCACGCCGAAGCCGAAGGTGTCTTCCAGGCGATTGCGCTCGTAGACCGTGACCCGGTGCCGGCGGTTGTCCCGCTTGAGGAGGATGGCGAGATAGAGGCCGGCCGGCCCCGCCCCGACGATGGCGACGTTCACCGCGCGGCGGGCTCCCACGCCGGCGCCACCGTCCGTCGCTCGCCGTCCAGATGGTCCCACAGCTTGCAGGTCACCGGCTTGTGCACCTGGTCGAGTCCCTCGCAGTAGTTGGTGAACACACACCGCCGCACCTCGTCACCCCGGCCCAGCCGGAGCTTCCGGAACCAGTCCGGGTCGGCCAGGCTCTGGCGGGCGGCGCCGATGATGTCCGCCGCGCCCTCCCGCAACAGATCCTCGGCCTGCTCGAAGGTCGCGATCCCGCCGGACAGCACTACCGGGGTGGCGAATCCCGCGCCGCGCACCGCCTCGCGCACCGCGCGCGTCGCATCGCGGTTTCGGCCGAACGGCCCCCGCGGGTCGGAGCGCACCGTCGGCATGCATTCGTAGCCGCTCGGCCCGGTATAGGGATACCGCGCCCAGCCGATGCGGGGCTGCTTGGCGTCCTCGAACTTGCCGCCTCGCGAGAGCGAGAGGTAGTCCACGCCCGCCCGCGCCAGCTCGGCGCCGAACCAGGCGGCGTCCGCCACGCTGCTGCCGCCGGGGATGCACTCCTCGGCCAGCAAGCGGCACCCGACCACGAAGCCCGAGCCGACGACACCACGCACCGCCCGATAGACCTCGAGCGGGAGCCGAATCCGATGCTCCCGCGGCCCGCCATATCCATCCGCGCGACCGTTCAGCGCCGACAGAAAGGACGCCATGGTGTAGGCATGGGCGTAGTGCAGCTCGACCCCGTCGAATCCCGCTCGCTCGGCCCGCCCGGCCGCCTCGGCGAACAGCCCCGGGAGCACGCTGGGCAGCTCGCGGATGTGGGGCCGCCAGGTATCGGTCACCCGCTCCCGCTCGCCGTAGCGCAGGCTCTCGAGCTCCCGGCCATCGAGCACGCGGGGCCACTCCTCCTCCGGAAGTCCGGCCAGCGCCTCGCGAACCGTATTGTCGGGGCCCGGCAGCAGGGCGCGGTGGCGGTCGGTGAGGACCAGGAAGTCCCGGAAGAATCTCCCCGGGTCCGGACGCCGCCGGATCCGGAGGAAGTCGATGATCTGGATGAAGAGTCGGGTGCGACCCTCGCTCGCCCGGCGGACGGTGTCCACCAGCTCGGTCAGTCCGGGCAGGAAGCGGTCGTGGCCGATCCGGAGCAGGGGGCCGCTGGGAATGTCGCGGATGCCGGTCGCCTCGACCACCAGCGCGCCAGGCTGCCCCCGGGCGAAGCGCTGGTACCACTGGAGCACCGCCGGCGTGACGTGACCGTCCTCGGTCGCGCGCCAGGGCACCATCGCGGGCACCCAGGTCCGCTCGGTCAGGTCGAGCCGGCCGACCCGAAGCGGACTGAACCAGCGCGACCGCGCCGCCGCCGCCGCGGAGGGCGGTCGGGTTGCCGGAATCGGATGTTTGACGAACGGATCGGGGTGCCACATTACTTGAGCAGCTCCCCCGCGATGATCAGCTGCTGGATCTCGGTGGTGCCCTCGTAGATCCGGAGGGCGCGCACCGCCCGGTAGAGCCGATCCACCGGATGGTCGGCCAGCACTCCCTGCCCGCCGATGAGCTGCACCGCATCGTCCACCGCCCGCTGGGCCATCTCGGTCGCGAAGGACTTGGCCATCGCCGCCTCGGCGGTGATCCGGTCCTGCCCCTCATCCTTCTCGAACGCCGCGCGGTAGGTGAGGAGCCGCGCCGCGGTCAGACCGGTCGCCATGCGGGCGATCTTCTGCTGCACCAGCTGGAACTTGGCCAGGGGCGTGCCGAACTGCTCCCGCCGGCGCACATGGGCCAGCGCCTCGGCCAGCGCTCTGCCGGCCATGCCGCAGGCGGCGGCCGCCACCGTCGGACGCAGGCGATCCAGCGTCGCGAGCCCGAGACCGTACCCGCGTCCCTCCTCTCCCAGCAGCGCGTCGGCCGGAAGGCGGCACCCGTCGAAGGCGATCTCGCCAAGCGGGTGCGGCGCGCTCAGCACCTGGGGCCGCGCGAAGCGAAGCCCCGGCGTACCGGCCGGCACCAGGAAGCAGCTGATTCCCTTGGCGCCGCGGTCTCTGTCGGTCGAGGCGAACACGGTGTACAGATCCGCGATGCCCGCGTTCGAGATCAGCGTCTTGCCGCCGTCCAGCACCCAGCCGTCGCCTTCCCGCCGGGCGGTAGTCGAGAGCGCGGCAACGTCGGACCCGGCGCCGGGCTCGGTCATGGCGAAGGCGGTCATCACCTCGCCGGCCGCGATGGGGCCGAGCCAGCGCTCCCGCTGGGCGGCGGTGCCCGCGATGAGCAGCGGCGTGGTGCCCAGGGCCTGGAGCGCGAACACCGCGTCGGCCAGGGGCGACACCTCGCCGAGGGTCTCGCGGGCCAGGCAGCAGGCGCGAAGATCGAGCTCGAAGACCGGCCGGAGCCAGTCGCCCTTGCCGAACAGCGCCACCAGCGCACGCGCCTCCCGGCGGGCGAGGGCATCCTCCGCCGGCGCCGCGCGCGGGGCGATCTCGGCCGCGGCGAAGGCCGAGAACCGCGCGGCGAACGACGCGTGCTGGGGGGCGAGAAAGGTCCGGATCAGCCTGAGGTCGGGCACGCGGTCACTCGAAGCGGGGGTCGCGCCGGTCGCGGAAGGCCTCGTACGCCTCCCGGAAATTCGGGTGCCGCATGCACTCGGCCTGCACCCGGGCCTCGTATTCGATGGCCGAGACCAGGTCCATCGCCGCCTCCTCGTTGAGCGCCTGCTTGGTGACGCCGTGTGCGGCCGACGGGCCCCGGGCGAGCCGCACGGCAATCTCCGTCGCCTCGGCCATCAGCCGCTCGCCCGGCACGACCCGGTTGTAGAGCCCGATGGCGGCCGCCCGCTCGGCGCTGATGAAGTCGCCCAGCAGGAGAATCTCGCTCGCGTGGGCCAGGCCGACGATGCGGGGCAGCAGCCACGCGGCACCCATGTCCGCGCCGGCGAGGCCCACCCGCGAGAAGAGGAAGGCGATCTTCGCGCCCTCCGCGGCGATCCGAATGTCGCTCGCGGCAGCGATCACCGCGCCAGCGCCGGCCACCGTGCCGTTGAGCGCGGCAACGACCGGGCGGCGGCACTGCCGGATCGCCAGGATGAGGTCGCCGGTCAGCCGGGTGAACTCGAGCAGCCCGGCCGCGTCGCGCGCGAAGAGCGCGCCGATGATGTCCTCGACGTCGCCCCCGCTGCAGAAGGCCCGGCCCCGGCCGGTGAGGACGACAGCGCGGACACCCGGCTCGGTGTCGAGCGCCCGGAAGGTGTCGCGCAGCTCGGTGTAGACCTCGAAGGTGAGCGCGTTGAGCCGGTCGGGACGGTCGAGGGTGAGCGTCGCGACCGCGGTCGCGGCATCGAGCGTGTACTGGAAGGAGCGGGGCGCGAGAGTCATCGGTCGAGGATCGCGGTCGCCTCGATCTCGACCATCGCCTCGGGGTCCACCAGCGCCGTCACCTGGACCAGGGCCATCGCCGGGTAATGCGATCCCATCCGGCGCCGGTACGCCTCGCCCAGCGGCTTGCGCGCGGCGCGATAGGTCGCGACGTCGGTCACATAGATGGTGCAGCGGCCGATGTCGGTCGGAGCCCCGCCGGCCTGCTGCAGCACCGTCAGGACGTTGCCGAGGGCGCGATCGAACTGGGTGACGAGATCGGCCGGCGGCACCCGCCCGGAGGCGTCGCGGGCGGTCTGCCCGGCGATGAACAGCGTCCGGCCGCCGCCCCGGTCGAGCAGGCCGTTGTTCCAGCCCCGAGGCTCGCCCAGCTCCGGCGGGTTCACGATGGCGAAGCGGCCGCTGCTGGGCGCGCGCCCGTCCAGCACGACGGCCTCGCCGTTGGGGGCACGATCGCCGGCGGCCGCCACCAGGGAGACGACCGCGTCGGCGACCTCCTCCGGCGTGACCAGCCGTTGCTGCCCCGCCGACGCCAGCGCGGCGGCGAGCGCCTCTTCGGAGGAGCGCCCCGTCTTGGCGACGATGCGGGATACGGTCTCGGCGGTCATCCCGGTGTCCACGAACCCGGGGCAGACGGCGTTCACCGTGACGCCGCTCCCCGCCACCTCCGCCGCCACCGAGCGGGTAAGACCCATCAACGCGTGCTTGGCGGCGGTGTAAGCGGCGAGATACTTCCCTCCGCCGAGGCCCGCGGTCGAGGCGATGTTCACCACCCGTCCCCAGCGCCGCTCGAGCATGGCCGGCAGTACGGCCCGGGTACAAAGGAAGGCACCGGTGGCGTTGACCGCCAGCAGCCGGTTCCAGTCCTCGAGCGTGGTGCGCTTGAGCGGCATTGAACCGGCCGCCCCCGCGTTGTTGACCAGCACGGAGACCGGTCCCGTCTCCGCCGCCGCGGAGGCCAGACCTTCGACTCCGGCCTCGCTGGTCACGTCGCACACCACCGCGCGGGCGCGGTGTCCCCGCGTCTCGAGCTCGGCGGCCTGGCGCTCGATCTGGTCCCGCGTGCGCGCCGCGAGGACTACGGGCCA
>DATCWW010000022.1:0-19853 GCA_036566145.1 Gemmatimonadales bacterium | reverse complement strand
ACCCCGCCCCCCGCGCCCGAGCCGCAGGCGCCCCGCAACGCCTCGGCGCTGAACCCCGAGATCAGCGCGACGGGCGATATCCGTCTGGTCGCCCGCGACGGCCGCCAGCGCGACAACGGCGTGGCCCGGGAGTTCGAGGTGGGACTGCAGTCCACCCTCGATCCCTATTCCACCGCCAAGATCTTCCTCAGCTTCGAGAACGAGGAGGTCGGGGTCGAAGAGGGCTACCTCTACTGGACCGGGCTTCCGGGCCGGCTCCGGGTGGACGTCGGGAAGTTTCGCCAGCAGGTCGGCGACCTCAACCGCTGGCACCTGCATGCGCTCCCCGAGACCGAATACCCACTGGTCTACCAGCGCTTCCTCGCCCCCGAGGGGTTGAGCGGCGTCGGAGTTTCGCTCTACACCGCCCTGCCGGTGTCGCTCTTCGGCGGGACGCACGAGGTCTGGGTGCAGGGAACCACGGCCGAAAGCGAAACGATGTTCGGCGACGGCCACGAGCCCAGCCTGCTGCTCCGCCTGCAGAACTTCTGGCAGCTCAATCGCAGCACCTACGGACAGATCGGCCTCACCGGCGTGGGCGGCGACGATCACGACAGCGATCTGCAGAGCCGGCTCGCCGGACTGGACCTTCGCCTCACCTGGCGCCCGCCCGAGGCAGGCACCCGGCGCGAGGTGACCTTCCGGGCCGAAGGCTACCGCCTCCACGCCACCGAAACCGGGATCACCACCGATCGCTACGGCACCTTCCTGGACCTGACCGCCCGGCTCAACCGTCGCTGGATCGCGGCGACCCGGTACGACTGGGTCGAGGCGCCCCGCGGCCCCGATGACACCGAATGGCGGATCACGCCGTCCCTGACCTGGTGGCAGAGTGAATTCGTCTACCTCCGCCTGGAAGGGGAACACCGGGACAGCGAGCTCGAAGGTACCCAGAACATGCTGACCCTCCAGGCGGTCTTCGCCATGGGCCCGCACAAGCACGAGACCTACTGAAAGGGAGCCATCACCGATGCTCATCGCACTCATCGCCGCGGCCCTCACGTTGACCGTTCCGGGCGGCCCTCCTGCCGCTCCGGCCGCGGAGGCCCCGCCGCTCAAGATCGTCACCAGTCTCACCACCTACGGCGCCATCGCGCGGGAGATCGTGGGCGACCGGGCCACGGTCACTTCGATCGCCCAGGGCGACGAGGACCCCCACTTCGTCCAGCCCAAGCCCAGCTTCGTGGCCGTGCTGCGCGACGCCGACATGTTCGTGACCACCGGCATGGACCTGGAGCTCTGGGTGGCCCCGCTGCTCGACCGGGCGGGGAACCGGAAGGTGTCGGAAGGCGGCCCCGGCTACGTGACCGCCTTCACCGGCATCCACCTGCTCGAGGTGCCGACCTCGCTCAGCCGGAGTCAGGGCGACATCCACGTGGACGGCAACCCGCACATCCACACCGACCCGCTGAACGGGATCATCATCGCGCGCAACATCCTCGGCGGACTCAAGCGGATCTCGCCGGACAACGCGGACTACTTCGCCGGGCGGGAGCAGGACTTCGAGAAGCGGGTGCTGGAGGCCACCATGGGCCAGGAGCTGGTGGGGATCCTGACGCCGGCCACCGCCTATTCGCTGCTGGAGAGCGACAAGCTGCTCGACTTCCTCGGCACCCAGAAGTACCAGGGCAAGCCGTTGGCCGATCGGCTGGGCGGCTGGCTCAAGCAGGGCCAGGTGTTCCGGGGGAAGGAAATGGCCTGCTACCACAAGGAGTGGGCCTACTTCAGCCACCGCTTCCAGGTCACCTGCGCCGAGTACATCGAGGCCAAGCCGGGCATTCCCCCGACGCCCGGGCACGTGCAGGACGTGATCGCGTTGATGCGGGAGCGGAAGATCCCCGTGCTCTTCGCGTCGAACTACTTCGACCGGAATCAGATCCGCCAGGTGGCCGAGCGGACCGGGGCCCGGGCGGTGATCGTGCCGGAGAACACCGGCGGCGCGCCGGGGGTCAACACCTATTTCGACCTGCTCAACACCTGGGTGAGCGGGCTGGCCGCCGGGTTCGGCGGAGGAGCGTCCTGATGGATCTCAGTCTCTTTCTCCCGCCGCTGGTGGCGTGCCTCGTCATCGTGGCGATCCATTCGTATCTCGGTCTCCACGTCATCGCGCGCGAGGTGATCTTCGTGGACCTGTCGCTGGCCCAGATGGCGGCGTTGGGGTCGGCAGTCGCGATCCTGGCCGGGAGCCAGCCGGATTCCACGACGGCGCTGCTATACGCACTCGGCTTCACCACCCTCGGAGCGGCGCTCTTCGCGCTGACCCGCACCGACGAGCGTGGCGTGGTGCCGCAGGAGGCGATCATCGGGATCGTGTATGTGGTCGCCTCCGCGGCCGCGATCCTGGTGGCGGACCGGACGCCCCGCGGCGGCGAGGCGATCAAGGACATCCTGGTCGGCAGCCTGCTGTGGGTGGACTGGCCCACCATCGCGCGCCTGGCCGGGATCTACGCGGTGATCGGGACCTTCCACTGGGCGCTCAGACGCCGGTTTCTGACCATCTCGTTCGAGCCGGAGACCGCCCTCGCCCGGGGATGGAGCATTCGCTGGTGGGATTTCCTGTTCTATCTCTCGTTCGGGATCGTGATCACCTTCTCGGTGCCGATCGCGGGCGTGCTGCTGGTGTTCTCCTTCCTCGTTGTGCCGGCCGCGGTGGCGTTCCAGTTCAGCAGCCGGCAGAGAACACTCGCCGCGATCAGCTGGGTCGCCGGGACGCTGGCCTCCGCGGGCGGACTCTGGCTGTCGTTCCGCTACGACCTTCCGACCGGACCCGTGATCGTCTGCATGTTCGGGGTGGTGCTGCTTGCCGCCTACGGACTGCGCCGAGCGCTTGGCCGGGTGCCGGAGGCGTCGCTCCAGCCGGTGCCCGAGCAGAGCTAGGATGGCGGGCTCGCTCGCTTAGGGCTTGTGCTCCCGCTTCCAGCCCGGCCTGAAGGGCTGGGGGAGCATGGCGGCTCGGCGGAGCAGCTCGAGGTGAGGGGCGATTACGTCGGCCAAACGCTGAGCCGGGCCGATATGCGCGGGATTCAGGACGGCGGGCGGGGCGGCGGTCATGACCAGCGCGCCATGCACCCGGCCCTGGACCCGGAGCGGGACGATGAGCCGCGCCTCGCCCGCCACCAGCGCGAAGAGCTGAGGGACTTCGCCCGCCAGCACCTGGCCCAGGCCCGTGCCCGCGACCGGCAGCGAGGGAAGGTCGGGGATGGCCTTCCGCTCGCCCGGCGCGAACAGCACCGCGCGATCGCCCTCGCTCAGCCGGAGCGCGATGCGCAGGTCATCGAACGGCAGAAACCGGCCCGCCCGCTCGGCCACTTCCCGCGCCGTCTCGGCGGGATCATTTCCAACCGCCAGGAGCTGGGCAATCTCCAGCAGCGGCTCGGCCGGGCTCACCCGGCCTGGGGGCGCCTCGCGGAGCAGGGCTCGCTCCACCAGCAGGGTCACCTCGGGCGCGATCAAAGCGCCGACCTTGGCCAGCAGGTCGGCATCGTGCTCATCGTAGAGGTCGGGTCCGACGCTGCCGGCGAGGAGCCAGATCGGTGAGCGTCCCGGCCCTACGGTGCGGGCCGCCACCACCGCCCGGAGCTCCGCGCCGGCCGGATCGGCCACCGTGAAGTACCCCCGAGGCCACCCGCGCTCCCGGCCGACGTCGGCTACCACGATCTTCCCGTCGCCATTCGCCAGCGCCATCAGGTCGAGCGACTCGCGCTCGAGCAGCAGGGAGGGATCGGTCCACGGCGCGCCCCCGGCGTGCTCGCCCAGCCGATAGTACCGGCTGCCGGTGGCGTCTCCCAGCAGCAGCTCGAACCGGTCGTGCGGAAGCAGCGGGTCGAGGGCGAGACTCAATGCCTGCGCGAGCCGCTGCGGCGTCGCCGCGCCGGTGGAGACCTGCCCCACCAGATCGAGCAACGCCGCCACCCGCTCGAGCTGGAAGACCTGGGAGCCGTGCGCGGAGTTCCACTGCCGAGCGAGCCGTCCGAAGGTGGGGGCCAGACGCTGCGCCACGAGATGCAGCAGGCCGAGCGCGGTTTCGTCGTACCGCCGCTCGCGCAGATCGGCGACCAGCAGGAGGCCGACATCGCGACGGCCGAAGCGCACCGGCACGCAAGCGGTCGACGCGTATCCGGCGTCGCGGACGATTTCCTCGATCAACCCGAGCTGCGACGGCTGGAGCTGGGGCGAGGGCAGCGGGACGACGAGGTCGTCCTGCGCCAGCGCGTCGGGACCAAGCAGGACCGCGCCTCCCTCCCGCGGGTACAGCCAGAGCCCGAGGAGGTCGTGGGGCAGGTCGGCGCTCAGGGTGTCGGAAAGGACCTCGTGCCAGGTGGCCAGGGCGACGCGGTCGCCGAGCACCTGGTCGATCCGAAGAATCGGAACGAGAGGTCCGGAATGGGGAGGCTCCATGAATGGCGAGAGGAGGGCAGCAAGTGTGCCGGTTGGCCCTGCGAGGAAAGCCGTTGCGCCGAAGTCAGATAGCCGCGGGCGATTGCCCGGGAGATGTGGAGTGTGGAGCGCGCCGTCGCGTCCCGCCCACAGGGATTGCAAGCTGCTGCACCAAGGTGCCATGACTTGCGCTGTTGACATACCCCCTCCCCCTATCTAGAATTCCCCGTGAACCTCATGGGGAGCAACCGTGGAACGAGCCGTCCTTCACATCGATGGCATGAGCTGCGGACACTGTCTCAACGCCGTCAACCAGGCGCTCGCCCGGGTCCCCGGTGTGCAGGTCGACAGCGTGCGCATCGGACGGGCGGAGGTGAGCTACGACGGCGCGCGCGTGACCCCCGCCCTGCTCGAGGCCGCGGTCACGGACGCCGGCTACCGCGCGACCCTCCAGTCATGACCTCGCTGCAGGTTGCCGTCACGCTGCTCGGGATCGCGGCGATCGTCTGGGTGAACTGGTACTTCTTCCTCGCCGGCGCGCGTCCCGTCGCGGCGTCGGCCGGCAGCAGCGGACCGCAGTCGGTCCGCATCGTGGTCGACGGCGGCTACAGCCCGTCCGTCGTCACGGTGGAGGCCGGCCGACCGGTTCGGCTCGAGTTCGAGCGGCGGGAAAGCTCGGGCTGCACCGAAGAGGTCGTGGTACCCGACTTCGGCATCCGGACCTTCCTGCCCGCACACCAGGTCACGCCGGTGCAGTTCACGCCGGTCCGCCCCGGTACGTACGAATTCACCTGCGGCATGGGCATGGTCCGCGGCCGGCTCGTCGCCCGCGCACCACGGGGAGCGCCGGCCTGATGGGCACCGCGCAGACCTCGCCCGAGGAGTGCACCATTCCCGTCACGGGGATGACCTGCGCCGCCTGCAGCGCGCGGATCCAGCGCACCCTCGAGCGGCGCGAGGGGGTGAGGGCCGCGAACGTCAACCTGATGACCGGCGCCGCCACCGTCACCTACGATCCCGCGGCAACCACGCCCGAGGACCTGGTGGCCGCGATTCGTGCCACGGGCTACGGGGCCGAGCTGCCTCGGCCCGGCGAGTCCGCCGAGTCGCTGGTGGCGCTGCAGGACGCCGCGCGCGGCGCCGAGATCGCCGAGCTCAAGGGGAAGCTGGCGGTGAGCCTCGCGGCCGGCGCGCTGGCCGCCATCGTCAGCGCTCCGCTCATGGTCGCAACCGATCACGCCAGAGACCCGCTCAGCGCCTTCATGGCGCCGCTCACCGCGGTGGTGCGGCGGCTCGCGCCGTGGGCGTACGACCTGAGCCCGATCCATCTCCGCTTCATCCTGCTGGGACTCACCCTTCCGGTAGTCGGCTGGGCCGGCCGGCATTTCTACACCCGGGCCTGGACCGCCTTCCGCCATCACAGCGCCGACATGAACACCCTGATCGCGGTGGGCACCGGCGCCGCTTTCCTCTACAGCCTCGTCGCCACGGTGGCCGGCCAATGGCTGCTGGCCCGCGGTGTCGAGCCGCACGTCTACTACGAATCGGTCCTCTGGATCATCGCGCTGGTGCTGCTGGGCAACCTGTTGGAGGCCCGCGCCAAGGGCCGGACCTCCGGCGCGATCCGCCGGCTGATCGGTCTTCGTCCGGCGACCGCCCGCGTGGTGCGGGACGGATCGGAGACCGAGGTTCCGCTCGCCGCGCTCCGGGCCGGCGACGAGGCGGTCGTGCGTCCGGGTGAGACCATTCCCGCCGACGGGGAGGTTCTCGACGGGGCGAGCTGGGTGGACGAATCGATGCTCACCGGGGAGCCGTTGCCGGTGCGCAAGGAGCCGGGCGACCGCGTCGTCGGCGCGACGCTCAACCGGAACGGCGCCTTCCGGTACCGGATCGATCGCCTGGGCGCCGACAGCATGCTCTCCCGCATCATCGGGCTGGTACAGCAGGCGCAAGGCGCCCGGGCGCCGATCCAGCGGCTGGCCGACCGGATCAGCGCGGTGTTCGTGCCGGTGGTGCTCTCGATCGCGATCGCCACCTTCGTGCTCTGGTTCGACCTTGGTCCCGAGCCGGCCTTCCTCAACGCGCTGGTGGCCGCGGTCACCGTGCTGATCATCGCCTGCCCCTGCGCCATGGGACTCGCGGTGCCGACCGCCGTCATGGTGTCCACCGGCCGGAGCGCCGAGCTGGGGATCCTGATCCGGGGCGGCGAGGCGCTGGAGCGGAGCGAGCGGCTCGACACCGTGGTGCTCGACAAGACCGGCACGGTCACCGAGGGTCGGCCGGCGGTGTGCCAAGTGGTGCCGCTGGCACTCCCCGCCGGCGAGCTGCTTCGGCTGGCGGCGTCGGTGGACCGCCTGAGCGGCCACCCCCTGGGCGAGGCCCTCGTCCGCGAAGCCGAGCGGCAAGGACTCCGTATGGGCGAGGTGTCCCAGCTCGACGTGCGCACCGGGCGCGGGGTGATCGGCAGCGTGTCCGACCGTCGTGTGGCGGTGGGAAATCGGGCCCTCCTGGAGGAGCTGGGCGCGGACCCCGGTCTCCTCTCGGCTGAAGCCGACCGGCTGGCGGCCGAAGGCCAGACACCGCTGTTCGTGGCGGTGGACGGCGTGGCCGCGGGACTCATCACCGTGGCCGATCCGATCAAGCCCGCGAGCGCCGAGGCAGTGGCCCGGCTGCACCGGCTGGGCATCGAGACCGTGCTCCTGACCGGCGACAACCGCGCCACCGCCGAGGCGGTGGCGCGCGCCGTGGGCATCGATCGCGTCGTGGCCGACGTCCTCCCCGAGGGCAAGCTGGACGAGATCCGCCGGCTGCAGGCCGAGAGCCGTTCGGTGGCGATGGTGGGCGACGGACTCAACGACGCGCCGGCGCTCGCCCAGGCCGACGTGGGGATCGCCATGGGTACCGGGACCGACGTGGCCATGGAAGCCGGGGCCGTCACCCTCATGCGGGGCGATCCACGGGGGGTGCCCGACGCGATCGATCTCGCCCGGCGGACGATGCGGGTGATCCGTCAGAATCTCTTCTGGGCATTCGTCTACAACGTGATCGGCATTCCCGTGGCCGCCGGGCTCCTCTATCCGACCCTCGGTCTCCGGCTCACCCCGACGATGGCGGCGGCCGCGATGGCGGTCAGCTCGGTGACGGTGGTCAGCAACAGCCTTCGCCTCCGCCGACTCGGCGGGGCGGCATCCAGCAACGAAAGGGCGGCGCATGTCTGAGACGACGACGGCACCGTGCGCCTGCGGCGCCCAGCATCGGGACGGGCACCACGCGGTGGCGGTGGATCCCGAGATCAAGCGCTCCGTTCTCACCCGGCTCCGTCGGATCGAGGGGCAGGTCCGCGGGCTGCAGAAGATGGTCGAGGAGGAGCGGTACTGTGCGGACGTCCTGACCCAGGTCGCCTCGGTGCACGAGGCGCTCCGGGGGGTCGGGCGGGCCATGCTGCACAACCACCTGCGGCACTGCGCCACCGAGGCAATCGGATCGGGCGATCGGGAACGCGCCGAGGCGATGTACGACGAGCTCATGGACCTGATCTACCGCAGCGTGCGCTGACGTTGACACGCCGGGAGCGGGCCTCTAGTCTCCTCGCCGTTTCTACCCACCCCGGAGACGCCCGTGCCCCGATGGCTCCGCTGGATCGGCTTCGCGCTGCTCGGCCTGGTGACGGTCCTGGCCGTGGCTCTCGTCGTCGTCTATGTCGTTTCCAGCTCGCATCTGAATCGGACTTACCATTTTCCCGATGCAGGCGTCGCCGCCGCGACGGATTCGGCCGCCCTGGCCCGCGGCCGGCGCCTGGCGGAGATCATCGGCAAGTGTCCCCTTTGCCATGGGGCGGACTATGGCGGGAAGGTCCTGGCCGACAATGCCGCGTTCGGACGGCTGTGGCCCGGTAACCTGACCGCGGGAAAAGGCGGGATCGGGCGATACACCGATGCCGACTTCGAGCGGGCCATCCGGCACGGCGTGCGGCAGGACGGCCACCCGCTGGTATTCATGCCCTCCGAGGCCTACGGCGTCATGGACGATCGCGACCTGGCGGCGCTGATCGGCTATCTGCGGAGCCTCGCGCCGGTGGACAGGGAGATTCCGGCACCGCGGATCGGTCCGCTGGCCCGGACGCTCTACCTGGTGGGCAACTTTCCCCTCCTGCCGGTCGAGGTGGTGGATCACACCGCGCCTCGCCCGAACGGCGAGGCCGGGGTCACCGTCGAGTACGGCCGCTATCTCGCCACGGTTGGCGGCTGTCGGAGCTGCCACGGCATGGCGCTCAAGGGCGATGCCAACCCGGACGCCCCGGCGATCGACCGCGAGCGACTCGGCGCCTGGACCGAAGCGGACTTCTTCCGGGCCCTCAGGGAGGGCCGCCGGCCCGATGGCACCGTGCTCGACCCGGAGAAGATGCCGTGGGTGCGCTCCGGCCAGATGACCGACGACGAGATCCGCGCGGTCTGGCGCTACCTCCGCTCTTGAATCAGGGAAGGCCCGACAGTCGGAGCGCGGCCGATTCGACCCGGATCATGTCCTGCCGCACGGTGCGGGTCGCGAAGAGGGCCACGACGCCGCCCACGATCACGACGGAGGGCAGCAGCAGGATCGCCTGATCCAGCCCGAACCGATCCGAGAGCGTGCCCACCAGCGGCAGCGCGATCGCATCCCCCGCAAGGTGAATGAACAGCAGGTACGCGCCGGCCACGGTCGCGCTGATGCGGGGCGGCACCACGTCGAAGATCACGGCCGTCATCGGACCGTTGTACCACGACAGGCAGAAGAACGCGGCCGTGAAGACGTTCTGGAACAGCCCCGGGTCGCGGATGGTGAGGAGCCAGACCGCGAGCGGCCCTCCGAGCAGGAGTCCCAGTGCCACGGTCAGCACGCGGCCCATCTCGTTGCGCCGGCGGAGCCAGTCCGCGAGCCAGCCGCCGAACAGCGTGCCGGCGGTGCCCGCGATCAGCCCCCATTTGCCCAGCAGGGCCGCCCCCTCCGCGGCGCTGAGCCCGAGCTCCCGGGCCACGAAGGTCGGACCCCAGCCCACGATGCCGTTGAGCCCGAACGAGATCATGGCCCCGGCCAGGAAGATGTACACCAGCGTCGGGGTGTGCAGCACCGTCTTGCCCGCGGCCACGATGTCGTCGAACGCGCCGCTGATGCCCGTGCCGAACCCGCTGCCGCCGGTGTCGAGCTGGGTACGGCGCACCAGGCGCCAGATGGTGAACGTGAGGCCGAGTCCGATGGCCGCGCTGAATGCGGCGACGTCGAGCTTGGAGTCGGCGCCGTACACCCGGTCGAGCCGGTACGCGGCCACGACACCGCTCAGGCCGGAGACCAGCAGGGGCCAGAGCTGGCGGACCAGTGCGACCGCGTTGAGGTGGAAGTCCCGCAGGAACGAGCGCACCGTGAGCCGGGCCGGCGTCCGCACCGGGTCCGCCAGGCGCGTCACCAGGAGCGCGCACACGAACCCCGGCACCCCCACCGTCATGAACGCCACCCGCCAGCCGTACTCCGATTCGAGCAGGCCGCCGAGCAGCAGCCCCAGCACGCCTCCCAGCGAGACACCCGAGGCGAGAATGCCCATCGCCATCGCCCGCCGCGGGCCGGGGAAGTAGTCCGCCACGAGCGAGGACGCCGCCGGGCCGTAGGCCGCCTCGCCGATGCCCACCGCCGCCCGGCAGGTGAAGAGCTGCCAGTAGCTCCGGACCAGGCCGCTCAGGAAGGTGAACGCGCTCCAGACCGTGACGCCCCCGGCGATCACCGCCCGCCGGGAGCGCAGGTCGCTCAGCACCCCGAAGGGGAGCGCCGCGACCGAGAAGACCAGGATGTACGCCGACCCGAGCCAGCCGAGCTGCCCGTCGGTCAGGCCGAGGTCGGCCTTGATCGGCTCGAACAGCGCGTAGATGACGTTCCGGTCGATGTAGTTGAGGAGATTGATGAGAGCGAGGAGCCCGAGTGCGTACCAGCGATACCGGGTGGTGAGCCGCGGCGGGATCGTCACCGCCGCGCCGCCGTCTCGGCTCCTCCGGCTCCCGGGTGCATGTGCGACAGCGACTCCTCCGCCCGCCGGTCGCGGAAGGCGAGCGCCGCCTGGTACTCCTCGGTCAGCCGCCGCATCATCGCCTCGCGCCGGCCGTAGAGGCGCTTGAGCGGGCGGGGCGGCCGCCGTGCCGCCGCGTAGGCGGTAAGCAGCGGCAGGGTGATCGAGTTGTCGGCATACACCACGACCGTGCCGGGGAGCTGAGCGGGATCGATCTTGCCCCAGCTCACCGCCTCGGCGGGCGTCGCCCCGGAGAGCCCGCCGGTGTCGGGGCGCGCGTCGGTCATCTGCAGGAAGTAGTCGTGCCCCCGCTCGTCGATGCCCAGCACCTCCTGGATCTGGGGCTCGGTCTGGAGCATGAAGTTCTTCGGGCTGCCGCCGCCCACGATGAGCACCCCGCTCTTGCCGCCGGTGCGCTTGGCCTCGAGCACGATGCTCGCGGTCTCGTTCACGTCGGCGCTCACGTCGAACCGGAGCTGGCTCCCGGCGAGCGCCTGCTCGGCCACGTTCATCCCGATGGAGCTATCGCCCGGGGAGCTGGTGTAGAGCGGCACCTCGAGCTCGTGCGCCGCCGCCAGCACGGAGCGCCGGGCGAGTCCCAGCGCCTTTTCCCGCTCCCGCACGTACCCGCCCAGCAGGTAGTGATACTCCGCGGTGCTCATCGGCCGCTGGAACTCGGGCCGGGCCGACACCTCGCGCACGAACGCGTCGGTGGAGAGCAGCACGCCGTAGTCGAAGAAGATGTCGTAGATCCGGACCACGCCATGCTCCCGCAGCTCGACATCGTCGGCCGCCACGGTGCCCCGATGCATCGGGAGCCCCAGCGCGAAGTGGGCGTCGTGGTACAGGTTGGCGCCGGTGCTGATGATCCAGTCCACGAAGCCCAGCTCCATCAGCGGGATGAGCGAGCTCATGCCCAGTCCCGCCGGCGTCATGGCGCCCGTGAGCGTCATGCCCACGGTGGTATCGGGCTCCAGCATCCGCTGCACGAAGAGCTGACACCCCTCGCGCAAGCGGCCCGCGTTGTACGCCAGGAACGCGTTGTCGATCAGGTCGGCGACGGTCTCGTTGCCGCTGATCGCGCGAGGCTCGATCCGCGGCCCCCGGAGGTAGGCCGACGAGGGCCGGCTCATGCCTTTCTCCCGAACTGGAACTCGCTGGTGTGGGGATGGCGGATGATCTGGTCCGCCGGCTTTCCCGCGCGCGCCGCGACGACGATGGCGGCCGCCTCGGCCGGATCGTCGGTGACCTGGAACAGGTGCAGATCGCTCGGGTTGATCTTCCGTTCCTCGGCGACGGTGCGGGTGAGCCAGTCCACCAGCCCGGCCCAGTACGCCTGGCCGAACAGGATGACGGGGAACCCCTTGACCTTGCCGGTCTGGATCAGCGTGAGCGCCTCGAACAGCTCGTCCAGCGTGCCGTAGCCCCCGGGGTAGACGATGAACGCGGTGGAATACTTCACGAACATCGTCTTGCGCACGAAGAAGAACTTGAAGTTGAGGCTGCGGGTCAGGAACGCGTTGGAGCCCTGCTCGAAGGGCAGCTCGATGTTGCAGCCGATCGAGAGCCCTTCACCCTCGATGGCGCCCCGGTTGCCCGCCTCCATGATCCCTGGTCCACCCCCGGTGATCACGGGAATCCCGGCCTCGGCCAGGAGCCGCGCCGTCTCCACCGCCTTGGTGTAGTAGGGATCGTCGGCGCTGGTGCGGGCCGATCCGAAGATCGTCACCCCGTCGCTGACGTCGGCCAGGTTGTCGAAGCCCCAGACGAATTCCCCCATGATCCGGAGGACCCGCCAGCTGTCGGACTTGAGGAACAGGGTCTCCGGCCGCTGGGGCGGCGGACTCTCCAGCAGCTGCTCGTCTTCGGTAGGCAGCTTCTTGTCGTCGAGGTGACGGTAGGGCGTGTCGGTCATGGGCAGAATATAGGCCGCCCGTACGCCCGGGCGCAGGTGCGCGAGCGCCGCCGGTGCCCATGTTCCGCGCTCAGGAGGTGCCGGCCGTCGACCTTCCGGCGAGGGTTCCCGTGGGCGCCGGACGCAGCCGCAGCAGTGCGCCGTCGGCGTCGTCCGTCAGCAGGTAGAGCAGCCCGTCCGGGCCGCCCCGCACGTCGCGGATGCGTGCCTTGAGCTCCCGGAGGAGCGTCTCCTGCAGCACCACCTCGCCGTCCCGGATGCGCACCCGGTGGAGACTTCGTTCCTTGAGCGCGCCGACGAAGAAGTCTCCGCTCCAGGCGGGAAAGGCGTGGCCCAGATACAGCGCGAATCCCGACGGCGCGATGGACGGGACCCAGACCGTGATCGGCGGCTCGATCCCCTTGGCCGTTTGCTTGGTGGACACCAGCTCACCCGAATAGTCCACCCCGAACGTGGTGCGCGGCCAGCCATAGTTGAGACCGGGGCGGAGGTGGTTGATCTCGTCGCCCCCCTTGGGTCCGTGCTCGTGTTCCCAGATCGTGCCGTCGCGCGGATCGATCAGGAGACCCTGCGGGTTGCGATGGCCGAAGCTGTAGATCTCGGGCCGCGCGCCGGCGCTGTCGGCGAACGGATTCCCCGGGGCGGGGCGCCCGTCGCGGTCGAGCCGCACCACCTTGCCCAGATCGCTGTTCAGCCGCTGCGCCTGGTCGCGGAAGTCGTACCCGTCCCCGATGGTCAGCAGCAGCGTCTGGTCCGGCAGGAACAGGAGGCGCCCGCCGGGATGCCCGGCGCCCCGCTTGTCGGGGCTGGCGCGGAAGATGACGCGCCCGTCCACCAGGCGCCGGCCCTCCAGCCGCGCGCGGAAGACCGCGGTGTGGTTCGCCGCCGAGTCGCCCTCGCTGAACGAGAGATAGAGCAGTCGGCTGTGGGCGAAATCGGGGTCGATGACGACGTCGAGCAGACCGCCGTCCTCGAACTGCCAGGCGACGGGACCGCCCTCGACGGGTTCGCCGCGGTCCGCCTTCGGAGTGAAGAGCCGGAGCGTGCCGTACTTCTCGGTCACCAGCATCGCGCCGTCCGGCAGGAACGCGAGCGACCAGGGGTTGCGCAGGCCCGTCGCCACCGTGTCGACGACGTAGGGCCGGACCGCGGCAGGGGCGACCGGCGCGGGAGCGGCCGTCGGATTCGATCCGCACCCGAAGGTGAATACCGCCGCCAGCGCGATCACCAGTCGTCGCATGCGAGCCTCAGGGGAGAGTGGGCGGACGCGCGGTGCTGTTCCCCGTACGACCGCGCCGGTGTCGCTGTTTCCCTCTCATCCCCCCACCCCCCGGGCCCACCTATAATTCCTCCATGTCCGGGTCCTGGGGCACCCTCATCACGCGCTTGGCGCTGCGCGCCGCGCTCCGCCCGCGCCTGGCGCTGGATCTCCTCCGCACCGCATGGGGGTTCCGCCGGCGCGACTGGTGGCGGCGAGCCCCGTTCCTGCCGCTGCCCGACCGGGCCTACCTGCGCTGGCGGATGTACACCGCCTACGCCGACGAATCGGCCGTGCCTCCGATCGAGGACGTCGTCCGCTTTGCCCGCTGGCGGCGGGAGACGATGGGGCTGTGACCGCTGGCTCTGCTCCCCACGTCGTGATTCTGGGCGGCGGCTTCGCCGGGCTGTATGCCGCTAAGTCCCTGGGGCACGCGCCGGTGCGGGTCACTCTCGTGGACCGCCGGAACCACCACCTGTTCCAGCCGATGCTCTACCAGGTGGCAACCGCGGCACTCAATCCCAGCGACATCGCCTCGCCGATCCGCTCGGTGCTCCGCGGCCAGCGGAACACCGAGGTCCTGCTCGGCGAGGCCGCCCGAATCTCGGTCGACCAGCGCATCGTGTATCTCAGCGACGGCGCCGAGCTCTCCTACGACTACCTGGTCGTCGGAACCGGCGCCCGGCACTCCTATTTCGGACACGACGACTGGGAGCCGCTGGCGCCGGGGCTCAAGAGTCTGGAGGACGCCCTCGAGATCCGGCGCCGGGTGCTGTTGGCATTCGAAAAGGCGGAGCGCGAGCCGGATCCGGTGCGCCGCCACGCGTTTCTCACCTTCGTCGTGGTCGGCGGTGGTCCGACCGGCGTGGAGATGGCCGGCGCGGTGGCCGAGATCCGGCGATATGCCCTGCGGCGCGATTTCCGTCACATCGATCCGGCCGAGGCCACGGTGATGCTGCTCGAGGGCGGCCCTCGGCTCCTCACCGCCTATCCGCCCAAGCTCAGCGACAAGGCCAAGGCCAGCCTGCGCCGCCTCGGCGTGGATGTTCGCACCGAGGCGATGGTCACCGACGTCCGGCCGGGATGGGTGCAGGCGGCCGGATGGACCATCCCGACGCAGACGGTGATCTGGGCGGCGGGGAACGTGGCGAGCCCGCTGCTCAAGTCCTTGGGCGCGCCGCTCGACCGCGCCGGTCGAGCCCTGGTCGAGCCCGATTGCACGATCCCCGGCCATCCCGAGGTGTTCGTGCTGGGCGACGCGGCCGCCTACAATCACCAGGGTGAGACTCTGCCGGGCATCTGCCCCGTGGCGATTCAGATGGGCGAGTATGCCGCGCACACCATCGTGGGCGACCTGAAGGGCCGCGCCCGGCGGCCGTTCCACTACTGGGACAAGGGGCAGCTCGCGGTGATCGGGCGGGGACGCGCGGTGGCCGACATCTGGAAGCTCCACTTCGGCGGCTTCATCGCGTGGCTCACGTGGATCTTCGTGCACATCTTCTTCCTGATCGGCTTCCGCAACCGGGTGCTGGTGCTGATCCAGTGGGCCTGGTCGTACTTCACCTTCGGCCGAGGCGCCCGACTCATCACCGAGGACCCCCGCCCCGAGCCGATGGCGCTGCCTCCCCCCCGGGAGCCGGCCCACCTGCCGTGATCACGGTCGACGACGTCCGCGCGCGCGCCGAGGCGCTCGGCTTTGCCGCCTGCGGCATCACCGACCCCGGGCCCCCGCCGCATGCCGATCACCTGGATCGCTGGCTGGCGCGAGGCTACGCCGGCACGATGCGCTACCTCCACCGGCAGGCCCGCAAGCGCAAGGACCCGCGGCGCAACGTGCCCGAAGCGCTGTCGGTCGTGGTGCTGCTGCACAACTACTATGGCGAAGATCTGCCCGCCGAATCGCGGCCGCCCAAGGTCGCGCGCTACGCGCGGGGCGCCGACTACCACGCGGTGACGCTGGCCCGGCTCGAGACCCTGGCCGGCTTCCTTCGCACCGCGGGCGCGACGGTGGCGCGGCCCTATGCCGACGCCGGCCCGGTGCCCGAGCGCGAGCTGGCGCAACGCGCGGGCCTGGGCTGGATCGGGAAGAACACCATGCTGATCCGGCCCGGTCTGGGCTCCTGGTTCTTCATCGGCAGCATCTTCACCGATCTTCCGCTCGCGGCGGACCCTCCGTTCACCGCCGATCATTGCGGCAGCTGCACCCGCTGTCTCGACGCCTGCCCCACCGGCGCCTTGGTCGAGCCCAGGGTGCTGGACGCCACCCGCTGTATTTCCTACCTGACGATCGAGCACAAGGGCCCGATTCCCGAGGAGCTGGCGGCGCGGATGGAGGGGTGGGTCTTCGGCTGCGACATCTGCAACGAGGTCTGTCCCTGGAACCAGCGCTTCGCTTCCGCCGGCACCGAGCCGACGTTCCGCTCCCGCGGCGCCCTGGCCGGCGCCGACCCGGAGCTGTTCGAGCGGATGGACGAGGCGGAGTTCGACCGGCGCTTCGGCGACACCCCGCTGGCGCGACCGGGGCTCGCCGGTATGCGCCGCAACCTCCGGGCGGCGCTGGCCTCGGTCCGGGCCGGAGCCTCGCATGACTGATCTCGCGGAGTTCCGCCGGCTGTTTCGGTGGGGCCACTGGGCCAACGAGGAGACCCTGACCTCGCTCCGCCGGACGGCGCCCCCCAGCGCCGTGCGCTGGCTGGCTCACATCGCCGCGGCGGAGCTCCTCTGGCTCGCGCGGCTCCGCAACGAGCCGCCGCCGCTCCCCGTCTGGCCCGAGTTCGACCTCGACGACACCCAGCGCCGGCTGGGCGAGTCGCGGCGGGTGTGGACGATCCACCTCGACGGCCTCGAGGCCGACGATCTGGCCGACGGCGTCGGGTACCGCAACAGCAAGGGTGAATTCTGGACCAGCACCGTGGGGGACATCCTCATCCACGTGAGCCATCACGGCGCCTACCACCGCGGACAGATCGCGTCGGCCGTCCGTGCCGCCGGGGGCGAGCCCGCGTACACCGACTTCATCCACGCCGCTCGGCAGGGAGCGATCGGATGACCGGCGGCCCCGGACCAGGGCCCCTGCTCGTCGGATTGGGCGTGGCGCTGATCCTGATCGGGCTCCTCTTCTGGTCCGGGAGTCTGAGCTGGTTCGGGCGTCTCCCCGGGGACATCCGGATCGAGCGCGAGTCGGTGCGGATCTACGTGCCCCTGACCTCCATGCTCGTGCTGTCGCTCGTCTTGAGTCTGGTTCTCTACCTGGTGCGGCGCTTCCTCTAACTGCTTTGGCACCAGCATCACATCACTCTGTCTCGCCGTTCTCGTCGTCCTTGGACGTCTGCGCATTGGACTGCGGAGAGCACCCAGGCGCGAGCCAGAGGGCATCGCTCAAGCGGGTGGGAGGGTGGGCCGTAGGATCTATGAGTGAATAGTGGAAAAGTCTCAAGCGCGCGGGTTGGCGACCGGGCCAGTCCACCCCGGCGAGCGGCGTGAGGGTGATCGCCGCGTCGCCGAACCTGCTGGAGGTCGTCCCGGCAGCGAAACCGTAATCCGCCGAGAAGGAGGAGTTGGAGCGGGCCAGCAGTAGCCCCTGAGGATACCGGCTGACGAACGCGGCCAGGCTGTCGGCGTCAGGCGGCCGCCGCGCGAGGTGGCAGACCAGAAACAGCCGTTCCGGACGCATTCGGGCCAGCAGTGCGACGTGACGGGTCGCCCCGGTCCCGTAGTCGTCGCTGATGAGCCCGCCACCGGGCGGCAGGTTCGCCCTGATCAGCGGAGCGAGCTGCGCCGTCACCTCCTGGTTCGGGACGCGAGGCACCGGACTCATCGCCAGGCTCCCAAGCCCGACCCGCGCGAGACAGGCCTCGCAGGCGAAGACCGCGTTGGCAGCGAACAGAGCCACGGCGAAACCGGCGAGCCGTGGCGCCGCCCACCGCTCGAGGTGCAGCGGCTGCAGGGCGACCGCCAGGAAAGGCATCAGGAACGTCCCGGCGGTCTCGGTGTAATTGAGCTTGGGAACCAGCGAGCCTCGCAGGATCGCAAGGCACTGGAGGCCCAGCAGGAACGCAGACGGAATCAGCCAGATCGCAATCTTCGACCTGGTGCCCATGGCCCGCAGGGCGCCCGCCGCGGAGAGGAGTCCGACCACCAGGCCCATCCCCACAAGAACCACGCCCGGATAGGTCAGCGTTCGCGCCAGCAGCGCGCCCCAGCCCCGTGCCGCTCTTCCCATGGCGTGGAGTTCGAACCCTGAGGCCGCCGCAATACTGAAGAGCGGGTTCCCGTGCTGCACCGCGTTGCCGATCATCCAGAAGACTGGATGGATCATCGCCAGGGTGACGAAGACCAGCGCGAACTTCGGCTTCCGCCAGAGGACTGCGGCCAGTGCCGGCAGCAGCATCCAGGCCTCGTACCGCAACATCGCCCCGAGCGTGAGTGCGATGCCCGCAACGGCGGCGTGGCCCCTCGTGCCATCGGGCCGTCGCGCCTTGGCAAGCGCGATCATCGTGACGAGCAGGAAGAACGCAAACGGCGTTTCCGAGCGCACTGAGACGCCGTTCCGGATGCTGATCGGGTACAAGGCGTAGGCCAACGCGACGACCAGGGCGAGCCGTGGCTCGCCGAGTTCGAGCTCCACGAAGCGGTACATGAGCAGGGCACTGGCGCAGGAGAGCACGACACCCAGGACCGCGGGTCCATACAGCGGGTCGGGGACGACCGACAGCACCAGGGCGAGCAGGTAGAAATGGAGTGGTCCCCAGACACCCTCGGTGATGAGCCTGGGGTGATCCATCCAGTTCTGGGCGATCCACACGCGGGACGCCGCATCCCCGCCGTCCGAGCCCGCGAATGGGAGGACCACAAGGCGGGCCAGGAGGGCCACCGCACCGACGAGCGCAAGAGCTCGCAGGCGGTCGCGCGATGCCGAGGTCATGGATTCACCGGGGATCAGAGACCACTGAACTTACCCGCGGCCCGCTGGCGGCGGGAGTCAGCGCGACCGACTGTTCCGGGCGAGAATGTGATACTTTGGAGACATGGCTCACCGCGAATCCGCGGAGGTTGCGCTCCCCGACTCCACCAGGCTGGATCGTCTGCGACGGCTAGCAGTGTTGCTGGACGACTCGATTCACATCCCCGGCACCAGATTCCGGGTCGGGCTCGACGCCCTGCTCGGCCTGCTCCCCGGCGCCGGAGACCTCGCCGGCGGGGCGTTCTCACTCTACATCCTGCTGGAGGCGGCACGGATGGAGGTACCAAGACCGCTGCTGGCCCGGATGGGGACGAATCTCGTGATCGACGTCGTGGTGGGCGCCGTTCCGCTCCTGGGCGATCTGTTCGACGCGGGGTTCAAGGCCAACCTGCGCAACCTCGCGCTCCTGGAGCGGCACGCGGACCGCCCCGTAGCTTCGACCCGGAGCAGCCGCCGCTTCGTGGCCCTCCTCGCGCTCCTGGTCGGATGCTGTATCGTCGGCGCGATCGCGGTGCTGGTGTGGCTGGTCCACCTGCTGCTGACCCGGCCGGTCCTGTGAAGCCCACCACGCCCTCGCTCTATGGCGTCGCGATCTTCGTGAGCGACATCACCCGCGCCACCGAGTTCTATCGCGACACGCTGGAGCTGCCGGTGACCAAGCAGGGGTCCTTCGGGCTGGAGCTGTTCGACGGACCGACCCACGTCGGGATCCACCCGGCGGTGCACGCCGACGCCCGCCAGCTGGTCGGGCGGCACACCGGGATCACCCTCTACGTCCCCGATCTGTTGCACTACTGCGGCGTGCTGCACGACCGGAAAGTGCGCTTCGTCGCGGAGCCCACCCAGCAGTCGTGGGGGATCATGGCGATGATCGCGGATCCCGACGGGAACGTCCTCGCGCTCTGGGAGGATCGCCTGCCCGAGACGCCGCCGGGCTCGGTCAGCCAGGCCGACGGGTCGGCGTAGTCGTCACCAGTCGCCGCGCCGCGGGATGTCCGCGCGTCGCGTCCTCCACGATCTGGCCCTGCTGCTCCATCCCGAACGCCTCGAACGGGCGGCCGTCGTCGGCTTCCCAGGCGTAGGGATTCCGGCCCAGGCCGAGCCCGCGATGGAGCAGATGGCGAAGCTGGACCGAGATACCGCGCAGGTAGTAGCGCAGTGGTCCCCAGGCCTGGTACTGGGCGCAGTGAGTGAGCTCGTGGGCGAGGACGGCGGCATCGGCCTCGCAGCGATTCGGCAGGAAGACCCGATTCCCCAGCGCGACTGCGCG
>DATCWW010000019.1:0-3111 GCA_036566145.1 Gemmatimonadales bacterium | reverse complement strand
GACGGCCCCGGTGCGGCGCCGGACCGGGTCCGCGAGCCCGCTCCCTCCACGACGCGGCCGTCGCCCTCCGTCCGGCAGACTCCCAAACCCCGCAGCACCGGCGAGCCGGAGCTTCGCCGCCGCAAGCCCTGAAATCCTCGTGCTGGATCCCCGCCCTGGCCGTTGCGGCCGGCACCGCGCTGGTTGCCGCGCCGGCGCGCGGGCAGGGTCTCGCGGAGGGCGCGGTCGAGAGCATCGGCTCGGCGGACATGGCCGCCAGGGTCGGCATCCTGTCGGACGATTCGATGATGGGTCGGGACACGCCCAGCGCGGGACTCGAGCGCGCCGCCACCTACGTGATCGGAGAATTCCAGCGCCTCGGCCTCCGGCCCGCGGGCGAGAACGGCACCTACCTGCAGCGCTTCGGTGTCACCCGCTGGACTCTCGACACCTCCGTCTCACGCATCCGGCTCAGCGCCGGCTCCAAGAACGCCACGGCGGACTTCACCCGCGGCGCCCGCTTCGTGAGCGGCCGGACGCCGGCGGCGCCGGTACGTGGAGCGGCGGTGGTGCTGACCGGTCCGCTCACCGCCGGCGCGGTGAGCAATCCCTGGCTCCGGGGTCGCATCGTCCTGGTGCCGGTGGACTACAGCCACCCGCTCGCGGCCGACTTCGGTGAGCGGGTGGACCAGCTCGCCGCCCGATCGGCGGCCGTCATCCTCCTGTCCAACCGCGATTCGGCCACCCGGGTCCATCGCCTGGCCGCGTCGCTCGAGCCGCGGCTCACGCCCGACTTCCGGGACGATTCCCTCGGCGCGCCCGTGGTCGAGCTCTTCGACGAGAGCGCGGCACGAGTGCTGGCGGCCGCGGGGCTCGATCCGATGCGCCTTCGGGCCGCCGCACGGACCCAGGCGCGGGAGAACCCCCGACTCAAGCTCGAGCTCACCCTGGCACGGCGCGTCCTCGAGCAGGGCGATCCACCGAACCTGGTTGCCGCCCTGGACGGCAGCGACCCCGAGCGCGCCGGGGAGTTCGTCGCGATCTCCGCCCACCTCGATCACATCGGCATGCGCGCGGGGCCGGGCGACAGCATCTACAATGGCGCCGACGACAACGCCTCGGGCGTGGCCGGATTGCTGGAGCTGGCCGAGGCGTTCGCCGGCGGTGAGCCGGACGCCCGGCCGGAGCATCGGCGCTCGCTCCTGTTCGTGGTGCCGTCGGGCGAGGAAAAGGGCCTCTGGGGCAGCGACTACTTCACCCGCCATCCGACCGTCCCGCTCGACCGGATCGTCGCGGACCTGAACATGGACCTGATCGCCCGCAACTGGTCCGACTCGGTGATCGTGGTGGGCCCCGAGCTGTCGACGCTGGGCGCCACGCTGGCGGCGACCGTCGCGGCCCACCCCGAGCTCCGGATGACGCCATTGGCCGACCGCTGGCCCGAGGAGCGCATCTTCTTCCGCTCGGACCACTACAACTTCGCCCGCCGGGGCGTGCCGGTGCTGTTCTTCACCAGCGGCACCCATCCCGACTATCATCAGCCCAGCGACACCGGCGACCGGCTCGACACCGAGAAGGCCGCCCGGGTGGTCCGCCTGCTCTTCCATCTCACCCGGGCGATCGCGGACGACTCCGCGCCGCCCCGGTGGACCTCACGACTCGAGTGACCATGACGCCCCGCTGCCTTGCCCTCCTGCCGGTGGTCCTGCTCGCCGCCGGTTCGCTCCGCGCGCAGACCGGCGCCGCCCCCACCGCGCACCCTGCCGCCGGCGGTCTCCCGGCCGCGGCGGCGACGATCACCGGTGGCGACGTGATGCGACGGGTCGGGATCATCGCGGACGATTCCATGATGGGCCGGGACACCCCGAGCCGCGGGCTGGAGCTCACGGCGAAGTACGTCGCCGACGAGTTCCGCCGCTTCGGGCTCAAGCCGGGGGGCGACAGCGGCACCTGGTTCCAGCGCTATCCCATCACCCGGCGGCAGCTGCAGCTCCGCGGCTCCGAGGTGGTGCTCCAGGCCGGCCGGGTGACCGCGCGGGCGGGGCTCGACCGGAGCGCACGGTTCGTCACCGGCTCGGTGCCGGCCGGTCCCCTCGCGGGGCCGGCCATCGTGCTGGGCGGACCGCTGACCCCCGATGCCGTGAGCGGCATGGCGCTGCGCGACAAGGTGGTGCTCTACGTGCCCGACTACCGGAGCCCGATCCCGGCCAACTCCGGTCAGGTCCTGCGGGCGATCCGGGTGGCGGGCCCGCGCGCGATCGTGAGTCTGGCCAACCTCGACTCCGCGGCGTTCGCGGCACGGGTGCCGCCGTTCGCCCCCGAGCGCTACGGGCTGGACCTCGGCTCCGGGGTGCCGCCCAACGTGGAGGTGAGCGAGATGACGGTCGCGCCGGTGCTCCGCGCCGCCGGGATCGATCTGGACCGGATTCGTGACGCGGGTCAGGTGGTGGGGCGGGACGTGCCGTCGCTCGCGGTGAAGGTGGACCTGCGTGACTCGGTCCTGAGCAAGACCACGGCGCCGAACACCATCGGGATCCTGGAAGGGTCCGATCCGAAGCTCCGGGGCGAGTACCTGGTCTTCTCGGCCCACATGGATCACATCGGCATCACACCCGGCCAGCGCGACAGCATCAACAACGGCGCCGACGACGACGGCTCCGGCACCACCGGCGTGATCGAGCTGGCCGAGGCGTTCAGCCGGCCCGGGGTGCGGCCGGCGCGATCGATCCTGTTCATCACCGTGAGCGGCGAGGAGAAGGGGCTCTGGGGCAGCCGCTACTTCAGCGAGCACCCCACGGTGCCGCTGGACCACATCGTGGCCGACCTCAACATCGACATGATCGGGCGGAACTGGCGCGACACGATCGTCGCCATCGGGAAGGAGCACTCCGACCTGGGCGCCACGCTGGAGCGGGTGAACGCGGCCCATCCCGAGCTCCACATGACCGCGATCGACGACCGCTGGCCGGAGGAGCGGTTCTACTTCCGCTCGGACCACTACAACTTCGCCCGGAAGGGCGTGCCCATCCTGTTCTTCTTCAACGGGACCCACCCCGACTACCACGAGGTCACCGACTCCCCCGACAAGATCGACGGGGAAAAGGAGTCCCGGATCCTCCGCCTCCTCTTCTA
>DATCWW010000006.1:0-4552 GCA_036566145.1 Gemmatimonadales bacterium | reverse complement strand
GCCCACCGCATGACGACGGCCCCGCCCGGACTCCGGAGCGGGGCCGTTCCACGTCTACGCGGCAGCCCGGGGTGGGGAAGTTCGCAGCTCCAACCCACCGCCCAGTACTGCGAATACCGGGCCAGCCCCCCGACTGCCGCTACCCCAGGACGCTACGCCCCAGCGCGCACGCCTGTCACTACCCCTGCGATCAGTACTCGCCCGACGCCCGCAGTTCCTCCCGCACCGCCGGCAGATTCGCCGGACAGTACGCCTTCACGCCCATCACCAGCACCGCGTTCGCGTCCGTCTTGTACGTGCCCCAATCGTTCCCGATCGGGTACGCCCCGCCGCCGTCCCCGAACATCGTGAACAGCCACTTCACACTGTGGCCGGCGTCCAAGCCCTTGCACCACTCGGGCGGATAGACGACCAGTTCCGCATCGATCGGCCCTTTGTCGGTCCAGCTCTTGATGTGAGCGGCGTGGACGGCGTTGAGGAAGGTGTCTTCTTTGCTGACGGTCTTGGTCGGGCTGGGCTTCGCGTCTGTCTTGTCGCTTCCGCCTGAGCAGGCGGTGAGTGGCAGTAGGCAGGCGGCGAGCAGGATGGTGGCGGTTCTGTGGCGCATGGTCCCCCCAGTGGCGCGTGTCGAATGCCCGGGATCGTAGCGCCGGCCACCGACAGTGCGGGGCGGAAACGACGAAGCCCTGCCACCCACGGGGGGAGGTGGCAGGGCCTGCATTCGACACACCCAGTGTGGCACGGAACGGGCAGCCGCGGGGTCGGAAACCGGGTCGCAGCCGGCGCCCGCCGGCCGACCCGCGAGGCCGGAAACTCCGACCCCCTATCCGACCCCCACGAACCAGCCGCTGACCAGCGGGTTCACCAGCTCGCTACGGCCTGCGCCTCCCACGCGCCCGCAGGCACCAGACGCCACGTGCCGGTGTCGTCGCAGCGCTCCACGTCGGGGCGCAGCGCCCGCGTGGCGTCGAGTACCTGCTTCTCGCCGAGGCCGGTCGCCTGCTCCAACTCGCGGCGCGTGCAGTTCCCGTACTTGGCGAGCGCGCCACGGATCTTCTCCTGGTTGTTCGCGCCCGGTTCCGGAAGAATCAGGCGCTTGCCGACCGGGGCCCGCACGGTCGTCGCTCCGATCCGGGCCACCTCGGCACGGAACTCGTCGCCGGTCAGCCACATCCCCTTGTACGGGGCGGGCTGCTGATGGTCCGGGGACTGAAGCAGGAACTTGCCCGGCTGGTCCAGCTTCCCGGGCTCCCAGCCAGGGGTGTTACCGAAGATGAACCGGCGGTGGTCCGCGTCGTTCATGCGCGTGGACAGCCGGTTCGCGTAGTTCCCGCGCGCGTCTGTAGTCCCCCCGAACACCTTCCGGGACGGCTGCTGCGTCGCGGACAGGAAGTGCATCCCGGCGAACCGCATCAGCGCGAGCAGCGATTCCTGTTTCTTCGACGCCGGGTCCTTCTTCCACGGGCCGCCGTCGCCCTGCCTAACCAGCTCGGCCAGCTCATCCTCAAGGATCCACATAGCGGGGCGGCCGTGCTTTTGCGGGTCCCACTCCTGGTCACCAGCGGTGGCGAGGATCTCGCCGCGCTCCTCCATCTCCTGCTTCAGCCAGTCCAGCAGGTGGTGCGCCTGCTCGGGGGTGGCGGCGAGGTCTTGCAGGATCGGCAGCATCGGGGTCAGTTCGGGCGCGCCCGGTTTGAGGTCCATGCCGTACAGCACCGTGTCGGGCCGGTCCGCGAGCTGAACCGCTATGGACCGGGTCAGGGTGGACTTGCCGAACTTGGATGAACCGGCGACGAGGGTGTGGCTGTAGGCCATCTCCAGCCAGACCGGGTTCAGGAACCGGTCCACGCCGAGCAGGACAGGGTCGGTGAACCGGGCGCCGCTGGTTCGCTCGTAGGGGATCACGGCGGTGAGCGGGTCGCCGTCGATGAACCGGGCGATGAGCTGGTTCGTGAGCGCCCCGTCTTCCAGCATGAACTCCCCGGCCACGCCCATTCCGGAGGCCACGCGGTCCCAGGCGGTCCGGAGTTTGGCCCGGTCGAGGTTCACGGGCAGGTCCAGGACGGCGGTCCAGCCGGTCCTGGTCCGTTCCACGGTGCAGCCCGGGAGTTCGGCCGTGAACAGTTCGTGGACCACGGTCCGGAGCCTGGTCTCTTCCACGGTTCGGCCGGTCAGGTTCGGTCCGGCCTGGACTGGTTCGGGGGTGGTCTTCTGGACCAGGGCGTGGTGGGCCATCTGCTGCCGGATCAGCGCGGTCTGCAGGCGGACCTCTTCCATGTCGAGCTTGATCTGGTCGTGTCGGGTGTGGTGCCGGTACGCGCCGCGCGCCGCGCCGGCGAGGACGGCGGAGACGAGCCAGGAGTAGAAAGCTGGACCGCTGCCTGCGCCGCTGGTGATGGCGGCCTGTGTGAACGCGGCGGCGGCAGCGCCTGCGCCCCATGAGAGAGCGGGGCTCCACTTCTTGGCGAAGCTGATTCCGGACAGCTTGCCCGCTGCGATGGCGGCAACGGTTTCTGTGAGGGTGGCGTGGTTGCCGTACTGCCAGTCGGCGATCAGGGCTGCGCCGGATACGAGGCTGGGCAGGGCTAGGGCGGTGGCCACGTCGACGCGGCTGATCTTCACGGGACGGCTCCGGGGAGACAAGCCGGCCCCCACGCGCTGGTGGGGGCCGGGCGGGCGGGTCAGCGGTACTGGTTGAGGAGGCGCTGCGCCTCGGTCAACCGGCGGTACGCGGTCGACTCGGGGATGCCGAGGAGCGTGGCGGCGCCCTTCTTGGTGATGTGCTCGCCGAGCTTCAACCGGCGGAGGAGTTCGTTCACCTGGTCCTCGGGCTGGGACGGGCGGTCCACGGCACGGCCCGTGGCATGGACCGCGACCGGTTCGGGGGCCGGTTCGATCCGGTCCACCGGCTGGTCAGCGGCGTGAACTGGCGCGGGTTCGGGCTGGTCCGTGATCTGGTCCACGACGGTCTTGGCCGGGCCGCGACGGGCCTCCAGCGCCAGGCGCAGCTTCACCGTCCCGTCCTCGGTCAGCATCCGGTCCCGCTCGCCAAGGGCCAGCGCCTGCTCGGTGCCGGCCTGCTGGCGGCGCGCGTCGAGGTAGGCCTCGTACTTGGGGTCGAGCTTGATGCGGATGGTGTGCATGCCGATCGCCCACACGCCCTTCGCGGCGGCGGAGACGAGCGCGCCGACGACGCCGACGAGGAGCGCCCCGTTGCGGTGGCCGTCGAGGACGATCGCGGACATGGACACGGCGAGCATCGCCACGCCCACGCGCTGCGGGAGGGCGGCGCGTTTGCTGTCGTAGCGGAGCAGCCATTCGGCGATGAGGCAGGCGGCCCATCCGGCGTCGAACACGCCCGCTACCAGGTACGCGGCCCACGTGGGGGCGAGGAGGCCGAGCATGCTGCCGATGGCGACGGTGCCCCAGACGATGGCGCCCGCGGTCATGGCGACGGCGAACGCGAAGAGGATGCGGCGCAGCGTGGCGTCGAGGTTGAACGGGAGCCGGACCACCGGGGTGGTGTCGGGCACCTCGTAGTCGACGGGCACGCCGTGGACCACCTCGGTCACGGTGCGGGTCGGGCGGTGGAACGGGCGGGCCATGGCGGTTGCCTCCGGTCGGGGTTATGGGTGGGCGCGGGCGGTGCGGGGCCGGCGGGTGCGTGGGGTGTGGGCGTTGAGCAGGTGCCAGGCGGCGAGTGAGGCGACGGCGACGAGGGCGGCCTTGGTGGTGGCGACCCAGCCGACGGCGGCGAAGAGGAACGCGATGGTGGCGGGGAGGCCGATGGTCTGGGCGAGGAGGAGGGTGATGGCGGTGATGAGGATCCACGCGCATTTCGGCAGCTTTTTGGTGTGGCTCATGACGCCTTCTTCCTGGTCCACTTGGGTTTCTGGGTGAGGGCCCGGTCGATGTCCCAGCCTTTTCGGATGCGCGAGCGGATGGCCTCGACGGGTATGCCGGTCTCCTTGGACCAGGCAGCGATGGACATGGCTCGGCCGCGCCACTCGATTGGCTTGGTTGTGCGCCGGTTTTCGGCCTGCCGGCTTGCCGTGGCCCACCGGCAGTTCGAGGGCTCGTAGTTCCCGTCCACGTCGATTCGGTCGATGCTCAGGCTGTCGTCGTAGCCTTCGATCATGTCGGCGTGGAAGTTCTCGAACGATCGCCACCGCTCGCACACGGTGATTCCGCGACCCCCGTACTTCGGGTAATCCTTGTTGTCCGGGTTCAGGCACCTTGAGTTGAGCCCCGCCCATATCCGGTACATCCGCGTGCCGAAGTAGCCGTGCTGGAGACCGACGACCTTCAAGATCTCTGCCTTGAGGCATCCGCACGAACGTGTCTTGCCTCTACGCAGGTTGGCGGTCGTCGCTTCAGTCTCGTTACCGCAGTCGCAGTGGCATGACCAGATGACACGTCCGTCGGGATGCTTGCCGACGTAGCTCATCACGGTGAGCCTGCCGAAGCGCTCTCCCGACAAGTCCAGTCTTCTTGGCGGCATGGCGGTCTCCTGAGGCTCGGGGTGGGGTGGCTGGTCGGATCTCCAGGGCCC
>DATCWW010000574.1:0-5940 GCA_036566145.1 Gemmatimonadales bacterium | reverse complement strand
GCGGGTGGAGGTGGCCCGCCGGTGTACCAGGATCCGCTGCTCGGACTCGAGGGCGTGGACGCGGTCGTCGACAAGGATCGGGTCGCCGCGATCCTGGCCCGTCAGCTCGGCGCCGACGCGCTGGTGATTCTCACCAACGTCGACGCGGTCTACGAGGGCTGGGGCACGCCCGCCGCGCGTCCGCTCCGCAGGCTCACGGTGAGCGAGGTCGAGCGGATGATGGAGGCGGGCGCGTTCGACGCTGGAGGCATGAGGCCCAAGGTCGAGGCCGCCGCCGGGTTCGCCCGGGAGAGCGGCGGGCGGGCCGTGATCGCGCACCTGGGAGGCGGTCCCGCCGCGCTCCGCGGCCAGGGGGGCACCACCATAGTGAGGGACAAGTGAACCTGCACGAGTACCAGGCCCGCGCGCTGCTCAAGGCGGCCGGCGTGCCGATGCCCGATGGCGACGTCGCCAGCACCCCGACCGAGGCCGAGGCCATCGCCCGGCGGATCGGCGGCACCGTGGTGATCAAGGCCCAGGTGCACGCCGGCGGTCGCGGCAAGGCCGGCGGCGTCAAGCTGGCCCGCAACCCCAGCGAAGCCATGGACGAGGCCGCCCAGATCCTGGGCATGACCATCAAGGGCCTCACCGTCCACAAGGTGCTGGTCGTCCCGGCCTCCGAGATCGCCACCGAGAGCTACGTCGGCCTCATCATGGACCGCGAGACGCAGCGGCCCGTCTTCATGGTGAGCTCGGCGGGCGGGGTGGACATCGAGGAGGTCGCCGCCCGCACTCCCGAGAAGATCGTGCGGCTCCCGGTCGATCCGACCTACGGTCTCTTTCCCCACCAGGCGCTGCGCCTCGCCTTCGGTCTCTACCGCGACTTCGGCCAGGTGAAGGCGGCCGCCAAGATCATGGAGCAGCTCTACTCGGCCTTCATCAGCAACGGCGCCTCCCTGGCCGAGATCAACCCCCTGGTCACCACCCCGGAGGGACGGGTGCTGGCCCTCGACGCCAAGATCGTGATCGACGACAACGAGCTCTTCTGGCGCCCGGATCTCGGCGTGCTGCGGGACGACTCCGCGGAGGAGCCGAGCGAGGCGGCCGCGCGGCGGGCCAATCTGTCGTTCATCAAGCTCGACGGCAACGTGGGGTGCGTGGTGAACGGCGCGGGGCTCGCCATGGCCACGATGGACCTGGTCAAGTACTACGGCGGCGAGCCGGCCAACTTCCTCGACATCGGCGGCAGCTCGAGCCCGGAGAAGGTGATCAACGCGCTCAAGATCATCACCGCCGACTCCAACGTGAAGGCGATCCTCTTCAACATCTTCGGCGGCATCACCCGGACCGACGACGTGGCCAACGGCATCGTGGCGGCGACCCGGCAGTTCAAGGTGAGCGTGCCGATCGTCATCCGGCTCACCGGCACCAACGAGGCGGAGGCGATCCGGATCCTCAACGAGGTGGGGATGACGGCGCTGAGTGACATGGACCAGGCGGTCGAGCGGGTGGTGAAGCTGGCGAAGGGGGCCGCATGAGCATCTGGTCCGGCGCCGACACCCGTCTCCTGATCCAGGGAATCACCGGACGGGAGGGCTCCTTCCACGCGCGGCAGATGCTGGAGTACGGCACCCAGGTGGTGGCCGGCGTGACCCCCGGGAAGGGCGGCCAGCGATTCGAGAACACAGTCCCGATCTTCAACACCGTGGCGGACGCGGTGCGGGAGACCGGCGCCAACGCCTCGGTCATCTACGTGCCGCCGATGGCGGCCGCGGCCGCGATCATCGAGGCGGCGGACAGCGGCGTTCCGCTCATCGTCTGCATCACCGAGGGGATTCCGGTGATGCACATGAGCCGGGCCATGCCGTTCGTCCGGGCCCGGGGCGTCCGGCTCATCGGGCCCAACTGTCCCGGCCTCATCACCCCCGGCGCCCGGACCAAGATCGGCATCATCCCGGGCAACATCTGCATCCCGGGGCGGGTGGGCCTGGTGTCGCGCAGCGGCACGCTCACCTACGAAGTGGTGAACCACCTCACCCGGAACAAGATCGGCCAGAGCACCTGCGTCGGCATCGGCGGCGACCCGATCATCGGCACCAACTTCATCGACTGCCTCCGCGCCTTCCAGGATGATCCTGAGACCGACGCCATCGTCATGATGGGCGAGATCGGCGGCACCGACGAGCAGCAGGCGGCGGGTTTCGTGCGGGAGTACGTGAAGAAGCCGGTGGTGGGCTTCATCGCCGGCCAGACGGCGCCCAAGGGGCGCCGCATGGGGCACGCCGGGGCCATCATCTCGGGCAGCTCGGGCACGGCGGAAGAGAAGATCGCGGCCTTCGAGGCGGCCGGCATCGGCGTGATGAAGCGGCCGTTGGATGTGGTCGAGCTGCTGAAGAAGCGGATGCAGTAACAGCGGGGAAAGGCTTCACCTTCCCGTTCACCCAACGACAGGAGCCCAGGTTGGCCATTCCGACCCTCACCCTCGGCATCGTGAAGCCCGACGGCATCGCCAGCGGCAAGGCCGGCAAGATCATCGCGCACATCGAGGACGCCGGATTCGTCGTGCGTGCCGCCCGGCTGGTCCGGCTCACCCGGCCGGAGGCCGGCGCGTTCTACGCGGTCCACCGCGAGCGCCCGTTCTACCGCGACCTGGTCGAGTTCATGACCAGCGGCCCCTGCCTCCCGATGGCGCTGGAACGGGCCGATGCGGTCGCGCACTTCCGCACGGTGATCGGCGCGACCGATCCCGCGGAGGCCGCGCCGGGGACGATCCGGAAGCTGTTCGCCGAGTCCAAGGGCAAGAACGCGGTGCACGGCTCGGACAGCGCGGAGAACGCCGCCCGGGAGATCGGATTCTTCTTCAGCGAGGGGGAGCTGGCGGGGCTCTGGGGGTAGGACGGGAAGGGACCCGCCGGCTTGCTTCAAGTCGTTGTCCCGGCTACCTTAAGCGGCTATGCTGCGAGTCGACATCCGGGACCTTCAACGGGGTCCCGTGCGGACCGTCGGCGAGCTCCGTCCCGAGGATCCCACCTTCGAGGGACTGGGGCTCGATCTGGCGGGACCGGTGCAGGTGCAGGGGCAGTTGCAGGCCACCGGCGACGGCGAATACCTCTGGCGGGGGCAGATCCACGCCATCATCCGGGGCGAATGCCGCCGCTGCCTCGCCGACGTGCTGGACGACGTGGACGTCGAGGTCGACGCCGCCATGTTCAGTACCGATCCCGAGGCCGCGGACGACCCGGATTTCTACCCCCTCCCCGAGCGGGCCAGCGCGGTGGACGTCGGGGCGGTGGTGCGGGAAGAGCTGGCCCTCGCCACTCCGCCGCACCTGCTCCTCTGCCGCGACGAGTGCGCCGGACTCTGCCCCAAGTGCGGGGCCGACCTGAACGCGGGACCATGCGCCTGTCGCGCGCCCGCCGAACCTGTCTGAGGATACCATGGCCGTTCCGAAGCGCCGGACTTCCAAGTCGAAGAAGCGTCTGCGCCGGGGGCACCATACCGGCGCGGGCATCCGGACGCAGGCGTGCCCGCGCTGCGGATCGCCCAAGCTTCCGCACCGGGTCTGCGACTCGTGCGGCTACTACCGGGGCAAGAAGCAGGTCGAGGTCGAGGACGCCTGAGCGTGATTCGCGTCGCGGTGGACGCGATGGGGGGCGACCGAGCTCCGGAGACCGAAGTGGCGGGAGCGGTGCAGGCGCTCGCCACCATGCCCGAGGACGTGGCCATTCAGCTGGTGGGCCGTCCGGCCGCGATCGAGGCCGAGCTGGCCCGCCATCCCGGCGCCGACCGCGGCCGCCTCGAGATCCACGAGGCGGCTGACGTTATCGGGATGGGCGAGAAGCCCCTGGCAGCCGTCCGCAAGAAGCCCAACTCCAGCCTCGTGGTCGGCCTCACCCTGCACAAGACCGGCCGGGCCGATGCCTTCCTCTCGGCCGGCAACACCGGTGCCACCCTCGCGGCCTCCACCGTCCTCCTGGGCCTGCACGACGGCGTCGAGCGCGCCACCGTCGCTACCCTGCTTCCCACCGGCAGCACCCCCGTGGTCATGCTCGACGCCGGCGCCAATCTCGACTGCTCCGCCCGCGAGCTGGTCGGCTTCGCCTACCTCGGCACCGTCTACATGCGCGACATCATGGGGATCGCGACCCCGGTGGTGGGGCTGCTGAACGTCGGCGAGGAAGAGGAGAAAGGCACCGCCATCGTGCGCGAGGCGCATCAGCTGCTGAAGCAGGCGCCCCGGATCCAGTACGCCGGCAACATCGAGGGGCGCGACATCCTTCCCGGCCCCCAGCAGCGGATCCCGGTGCAGGTCGTCGTCTGCGACGGGTTCGTGGGCAACATCGTGCTCAAGTTCTACGAGTCGTCGGCTCGGGTGTTCGTGGGGCTGCTGCGGGAGCGGATTCCGGACGCCTTCGAGCGCCCCGAGATGCAGGACCTCAACCGGCTGCTCGACTACTCGACCTACGGGGGCGCGCCTCTCCTCGGCGTCCGCGGCATCTCCATCATCTGCCACGGCTCGTCGTCGGCCAATGCCATCAAGAACGGCATCGGTGTCGCGGTACGCGCCGCGCGCGCCGGGCTGTCCCAGCACATCGCGACGGAGTTCGCCACCCGCGAGCCCGCCGCTCCCGCCCGCCCATGACCGGCCGCCCCTTCGCCGAGGTGGCCAGCGTCGGCTCCGCCGTCCCCGAGCGGGTGCTGACCAACCACGAGCTGAGCCAGGTGCTCGACACGTCCGACCAGTGGATCGTCGAGCGGACCGGCATCCGGGAGCGGCGGATCGCGGCCCCCGACCAGACCGTGGCGATGCTGAGCCGGGACGCCAGCCTGCTGGCGCTCGACCGGGCCGGGGTCGGCGTCGAGGAGCTCGATACCATCGTGCTCGCCACCGCGAGCCCGGATCGCCTGCTCCCGTCCACCGCCTGTGACCTGCAGGCGCTGCTCGGCGCCACCAACGCGGCGGCGTTCGACGTGGTGGCCGCGTGCCCCGGGTACGTGTACGCCCTGACCGTCGCCGAGGGGCTGATCGCCTCGGGACAGAGCAATACCGTTCTCGTCGTGGGTGCCGAAAAGCTCTCCACCATTACCGACTTCCAGGACCGCTCGACCGCGATCCTCTTCGGCGACGGCGCCGGCGCCTCGGTGGTCCGCCGGGCCCGGGGCTCGGGACGCGGTATCCTCTCGACCTTCCTCAAGTCGGACGGGCGGCTCGCCCCGCTGCTGTACCGGCCGGGCGGCGGCTCGGTCGACCCGATCAGCGAGAAGGTGGTCTGCGACCGGTCGCACTACATGAAGATGGCCGGCCGGGAGGTCTTCAAGGCCGCCGTCCTCGCGATGTCGGAGGCGTGCGACGCGGCACTTTCCCGCGCCGGCGTGTCGGCCGACGAGATCGACCTGCTGATCCCGCACCAGGCCAATCTCCGGATCATCGAGGCCACCGCCAAGCACGCCGGCATGCCGATGTCGAAGGTGATGGTGAACCTCGATCGCTTCGGCAACACCTCGTCCGCCTCCATTCCGCTCGCGCTGGACCAGGCGGTCGCCGAGGGACGGGTCGGCCCCGGATCGCTGCTGCTGCTCGTCGCATTCGGCGCGGGGTTCACCTGGGGGAGCGCCGTCGTCCGGTGGTGAGTGTGCTCATCTGCCCCGGACAGGGGTCGCAGCGGGTCGGCATGGGCAAGGACCTGGCCGCGCGGTTTCCCGAGGCGCGCCGCACCTTCGAGGCGGTGGACGACGCGCTCGGCGTGCGGCTCTCCCGCATCATGTGGGAGGGGCCCGAGGAGGAGCTGACCCTCACCCACAATGCCCAGCCCGCCATCCTCGCCCATACGGCGGCGGTCCTCGCCGTGGTGGCGCCGCGGCTGGACGGGATCGCCGCCGGCGCCGGTCACAGCCTGGGCGAGTACAGCGCCCACGTCGCGGCCCGGAGCGTCACGGTCACCGACGCGGCCCGGCTGGTGC